>PXSU01000077.1:9033-34185 GCA_003022745.1 Halobacteriales archaeon SW_9_67_25 | reverse complement strand
CTTCGACATCCTCGAGATGGGCTTCGACGCCTACCTCTCGAAGCCGACGGGCAGCGACCAGTTGAAAGAGACCGTCACGAACCTCCTCGAACGGTCCGAGTACGACGACCTCCTCCAGGACTACTACTCACTCGTCGAGAAGCAGGCGACGCTGGAGGCGACAAAGAGCCGCGTCGAGCTGACCGACAGCGAGGAGTACGAGCGGCTCAAAGGCGAGATAGAGTCGCTCCGGGCCAACCTCTCGGAGACGCTCGACGGCATCGAGGACGACGAAGATTTCATCGCAACCATCCGCGGACTGGAAGATGTCGAAGAATACTGAACGTATGTACGACTTCGCCGACGTTCTGGACGTGGACGTGGCGTCGTCGGTGCCGCCGGGGTCGAGTGTCCTCATCTCGGGCCCGGCGATGACCGGCAAAGAGGCCCTCGTGTTCGACATCCTCGCCAACGGGGTGTGCGACAGCGAGGGGGCGGTGGTGGTCACGACGGGGGACCGCGCGGGGGATGTCATCAACGACATCGAGTCGCGCGCGACCGGCGTGGCTGGCCACCAGCTCGGGATCATCGACTGCCGCGGGGACAGCGGCGATGTCAGCGACGACCACTCGGGGGCGTACGTCCACCACGTCGGTTCCCCGTCGGACCTCACCGGGATGGGAGTCGGGATCACGAACTCCTTCGAGCGGATACAGGACGCGGGTCTGGACCGGGGACGGCTCGCGCTCACGTCGCTGTCGACAATGCTGACCTTCGCAGACGAACAGACCGTGTTCAAGTTCTGTCACGTCCTCTCCCAGCGACTGGACGCGGCGGGGTTTCTCGGCTTTTTCACCATCGACTCCAGTGCTCACGACGACCGGACGCTGCAGATCATCACGCAGGCGTTCGACGGCCTCGTCGAGATACGCGAAACCGACGACACCCGGGAGGCCCGCGTCAAGGGTCTCCGGCCCGACCCGTCCGAGTGGGTCAAACTGTAGGGACAGATTTTATTTCGTCGTTGGTTGATGTTCCGATAGATGGACCCCTGGGTCGCCGCCGGAGTCGCGCTCGTCATCGTTACCGCCGGGTTCGTGGGCGGGCTATCGGCGAGTGCGGCGCCGGCCGACGCACAGCGGTCGGTCCAGCCCCAGACGACACCCGAGGGGTTCACGAACGCCGAGTTCGAGATCCGCGTCCACGCCGACGGCTCGGTCCGGTGGACCGTCCGGGCCAGCAGGCCCCTCGAAAACGAGTCCGAACGGGAGCAGTTCGAGGCCTTCGCAGAGGAGTTCGAGAAAAACGAGACCTCGGCGTTTCGCAACTTCAGGGCGCGCGCACGGCGTCTCGCCGCCTTCGGCACGAACGCGACCGGCCGCGAGATGAACGCCACGGACTTCCAGCGGGATGCCCGGGTCGTGGAACTGGGCCGGACTCGCGGCGTCGTCGAACTCTCCTTCCGGTGGACGAACTTCGCCCGGACCGACGGGGAGCGGGTCGTCGTCGACGACGTCTTCGAGGGTGGAATGTTCGTCGACAGCGGCCAGCGCCTCGTCATCGCCAGGGGCGAGGGACTCGTCTTCGCGTCGGTCGACCCGCCGCCGGACTCCCAGTCCGCCGAGGAGAACCTCACAGCCAGCGAAACCGTCACCTGGTTCGGCGAGCGGAGCTTCGCAGACCAGCGCCCGTACGTGGCGTTCGTCCCCGCCGAGCGGGCGACCGACGGGGACGCACCAGCGACCGACAGCCCCGGGTCCTCGAACCCCACGCCGACGGCAGCGGCGTCGCCCGACGGCGGGTCCTCGGGCGGTCCTCGGGCGGCCCGGGAGCGGCGGCGGACTGGGCACCGCGACGGGGAGTACCGACGGGGCCAGCGCAGCGACGGAGGCCGGGGCGGACGCGACCGCGCCGGCGTCGGACGCCGCGGGCTCGCCGGTCACCGAGGCGGAACTGCTCAGCGACGAGGACCGCGTGTTGCGGTTGCTCGAGGAGAACGGCGGGCGGATGAAACAGGTCGACATCGTCGAGGAGACGGAGTGGTCGAAATCGAAGGTCAGCATGCTCCTCTCCGAGATGGACGAGGAGGGCGAAATCAGCAAACTCAGGGTCGGCCGGGAGAACATCATCAGCAAGGCGGGCCACGAACCGGAGGCCGCAGGTTCTCCCTTCGAGGAGGACGTCTGATCGTGCCCGCGGCCGGGGCAAGCCGAACGAAATTTGAGTGGACCGGACGAACAGCCACCGAGATGGAGCCTGGCGACTACGTCATAGACACCGACGACGACGAGCCCAACCTCGCGGTCGTTCTCCATCACTCGGAGACGCCGATCGGGGAGTGGGTGATCGAGCCGGAGGGGGGCCAGCGACGGGCCGTGGCGGCGGACAACCCCGACTACGACGAAGACGAACCGGTGGTGGTGGTCGCGTTCGTCGAGTCCGGGCTGGAGCGCCACTGGCCCGACTGGACCGGGACCGAGCCAGCCGACCTCTACGAGGGCACACAGGAGGCGGGCGTGAAGCTCTACCACTTCCCGGAATCCCGCCTCCGGGTCCTCGAGGAGGCGGAGGTAACCGCCGTCACAGAGGAGGGCGCCGTCGCGATGAGCGACCTGCAGGCGCGCCTCGAGGACGCCGACTGGCAGACCGACCTTGACGACGGTGTGCTGACCGTCGGAAAGATGGGCGAACAGTACCACATCCACCCCACCGGCGAGGTCGAGGGCGAGGGACAGGTGCGCGGTCCCCTGGAGAACATCGTCGCGGAGTACCGGAACTAGCCACCCGAAATCAGGCGCCCGAGGCCAGCCGCTCCCGTACGGCAGCCACGACGAGTGGCAGCGTGATGGTCGCGTCGGCGTAGACGGAGACGTTCCGCGCATCCGGTTCGAGTTTGCCCCACGAGCGGGCCTCGTCCAGCGACGCGCCGGAGAGTCCCCCGGTCTCGGCCGGGTCCATCGTCAACTGGACGCCGTAATCGTAGGCCCCGGGGACGACCAGCATCGTCTGCAACACGAAGTTCTTCGGGACGCCGCCGCCGACGACGAACGCTCCGGCGCGGTCGGCCGCGAACGCCCGGTCGTTCAGCCCGTCCATGTCCGCCAGCGCATCGAGCGTCAGCGCCGACCGCTGTGCGTACATCCAGGCCTGCAATCCCAGCACCGAGTCCTGGATGGCGGGACAGTAGATGGGAACGTCGTGGTGGTGTGCCGCGGCGGCGATACCCGGCCCGGCCGCGATGTCCTCGCGGTCGTTGACCGCCGTGTTGGCCCGCCCGAGTTCGGCGGTCAGCCGCTGGATTCCGACTGTCTCCGCTCCGGCGAGGGCGGGGAACACCTCCTCGCGGAGGTGCGACTCGAAGGCCGTGAAGTGTTCCTGGGGGAGGTAGACGTCGTAGATGCGGTCGATGCCCTCCTCGCGGAGCTGTTCGTCGTGTTCATGGGCCGAGCGCTCGGGGTGGTCCTCGCGGCCGTGGTGGTGCTTGCCGCCGATGGCCTCGATGGCGTCGTGAGTCAGCGTCGCGCCGGTCGTCACGAGGGCGTCGACGTAGCCATCCCGGAGGAGGTCCGCCACGAGGGTACGCATCCCCGCGGGCACCATCGCGCCGGCCAGCCCCATGAACACGGTCGTGTCCTCGCGGCCGACCATCTCGGCGGTCACATCGACGGCCTCGGAGACGGCCCGTGCGCCGATGCTGGCGTCGCCGTAGGCACGCGCGAGGTCGTCGACGGTCATGCCCGCCCGGATGTCGGCGTGGCCCACCGGGTTGTGGCCGAACTCCTCGCGGTCGCCGTCCTCGGTCATGCCCCCGATGGGGGACCCGGGGGTTTCAACGCCGTGGTTGTCGTCGCCGGGACCGGCGGCAGGGGCCTACAGCCCGGTCGGGTGGTCGACGAACGACGTCTCGGGACCCCACTCGCCGACGAGGTCTGCGAGCGCCCGGACACCGAAGGTTTCGGTGGCGTAGTGGCCGGCCAGTACTACGCTGATGCCGGCCTCGCGGGCCTCGTGGTAGACCTTTCCTTTCCCCTCGCCGGTGACCAGCGCGTCGGCGCCCGCGTCGACGGCCTCCTCGAGCCAGTCGGCCCCGCTCCCGGTCACGATGGCCACGTCGCGAATCTCCGGGGGCCCGAAGTCGAGTACCCGGACCTCGCCGTCGCCGGTATCGAGTCCCGCAGCCAGCCTCTCGCGGAGTTCTCCGGGAGTGCAAGGTTCGGAGGCGGTGCCGCACTGTCCGATGTGCTCGCCCCCAAGTTCGCCGAACGGAACGCGTTCGGCCAGGCCGAGGGTATCCGCGACGCCGGCGGCGTTGCCCAGGTCCTGGTGACCGTCGAGGGGCAGGTGCGAGACGTACAGCGCGATATCGCCCTCGATGAGTGGCGCGATCCGGCGGTAGTGGGACCCGGTCACGCGGTCGATGCCGCCCCAGGAGAGGCCGTGGTGGGTCACGAGGAGGTCGGCGCCGGCCTCGCGGGCCGCCTTGATCGTGGCGACGGCGGCGTCGACCGCGAACGCGACGTGCCCGACGCTGGCGTCGGCAGGGCCGACCTGCAGGCCGTTCGCGCTCGCGTCGACGTCCGCGTACGCCGCCGTGTCCAGTCGCTCGTCGAGGCGCGCACACAGCTCAGAACAGCGCATAGTGGGTTCGGGCGGGTTCGAACCGCCGACCTCGGCCTTGTAAAGGCCGCGTCATAACCGACTAGACCACGAACCCCAGGCGGCACAAGTTCAGCCGGCGGAATAACCCTTACCCTCTCCGTCGAAAACCCACCCAGAACGCTTAGGTCTCTCTCGGCCTACCGCCAGGTATGAACAGGCGGCAGGCCGTAGTCCTGGGTACGGCGTTGCTCGGCGCGGCGGCCCTCGCGGTCCTGCTGACCGTTCCACCGCTCGCGCTGGTCGACGCGGACGAGTACGAGACGACGACCGTCACGGTCTACGACGAGAACGAAACCCGCTTGGCGACGGTCGACGTTCGAATCGCAGACACGCGGGAGAAGCGCCGGATCGGCCTGATGCGCACCGACTCGCTCGAAAGCGGGGCCGGCATGCTGTTCGTCCACGCCCGCGACGGGACTTACACCTACCACATGCGGAACGTGTCCTTCGACATCGACATCGTCTTCGTCGGCGCCGACGGGACCGTCACGACCGTCCACCACGCGAGTGCGCCAGACCCGGGCGAAGATTCCGAGACCTACACCGGCCGCGGGAAGTACGTCCTGGAGGTCCCACGCGGGTACACGAACGCGACCGGAATCGACGTCGGAGACAGCGTCGAGATTCCCGAGGCCGTCGCGTAGCCGAGCCGTTTTTGCCTGCAGAGACCGTTGCTGTAGTGTGAATATCGAGGCTGGCCCCGAGGAGGAGACCTTCGAGGACGAGCGCGAGCGCGTCGACCGCCCGATGGTCCGCCTCTTTACCGAGTACGGCGGCGACCACGCCGGCTACTTCGCTGTCGGCCTCGTCAGCAGTATCCTCTCACGGGTACTCGATTTGCTCCCGCCACTCCTGCTCGCGGTGGCCATCGACGCCATCTTCAACCCCGAGATGGGCTTTCGACTCTGGCTGGTCCCCGAAGCCTGGCTGCCCTCCGGGACGACGGCACAGTTGTGGTTCACAGCCGGGCTCATTGCCGCCGCGTTCGCCTTCGCGGCGGGCTTTCACTACACCCGCAACTGGGGGTGGAACCGCTTCGCCCAGGGCGTCCAGCACCGCATCCGCACCGACACCTACGAGGAGATGCAGCGCCTGAACATGGACTATTTCACCGACAAGCAGACCGGGGAACTGATGTCGGTGCTCTCGAACGACGTCAACAGGCTGGAACGGTTCCTCAACGACGGCATCAACTCCGCCTCCCGGCTGGTCGTGATGGTGCTGGGCATCGCCGCTATCCTCCTGCTCTTGAACTGGCAACTCGCGCTCGTCGCTCTCGTGCCGGTGCCGCTGATCGCCATCTTCACGCGGAAGTTCATCGAGATCATCCAGCCCAAGTACGCCGCCGTCCGCTCCTCTGTGGGCATCTTGAACTCCCGGCTGGAGAACAACCTCGGCGGCATCCAGGTCATCAAGACCAGCACCACCGAACCCTACGAGTCCGAGCGCGTCGAGGACGTCTCCGAGGAATACTACGACGCCAACTGGGATGCCATCCGCACGCGCATCACCTTCTTCCCGGGATTGCGCCTGCTGTCGGGGCTTGGCTTCGTCGTCACCTTCCTCGTCGGCGGGCTCTGGGTGCTGGAGGGGCGGGTCACCGAGGGGACGTTCGTCGCGTTCATCTTCTACACCCAGCGGTTCATCTGGCCGATAGCGCAGTTCGGGCAGATCATCAACATGTACCAGCGTGCCTACGCCTCGGCCGAGCGCGTGTTCGGCCTGATGGATACCCCAAACCGAATCGCCGAGGACGAGAGTGCCGGAACGCTGGTCGTCGAGGACGGCCACGTCGAGTACGACGACGTGTCCTTCGGCTACGACGACGAGACCGTCCTCGAGGGGGTCAGCGCCGAGATCGAGGGCGGGGAGACGCTGGCGTTGGTCGGACCCACGGGCGCGGGCAAGTCCACGGCGGTGAAACTCCTGCTTCGCCTCTACGAGGTCGACGGGGGAGCTATCAGGGTCGACGGGACCGACATCCGGGACGTGACCGTCGCGAGCCTCCGGGAGTCTATCGGTTATGTCAGCCAGGAGACGTTCCTCTTCTACGGTACCGTCCGGGACAACATCGCCTACGGGCTGCCCGACGCGGACGACGACGATATCCGGGTGGCCGCCGAGGCCGCCGAGGCCCACGAGTTCGTCACCAACCTCCCCGACGGGTACGACACGATGGTCGGCGAGCGCGGGGTAAAACTCTCGGGCGGCCAGCGCCAGCGCCTGGCCATCGCGCGGGCCATCCTCCGGGACCCGGACATTCTGGTGCTGGACGAGGCCACCTCGGACGTCGATACGGAGACCGAGATGCTCATCCAGCGCAGCTTAGACCGGCTCACCGCGGACCGGACGACCATGGTGATCGCCCACCGGCTCTCGACTGTCAAGGACGCAGACGAGGTCGTCGTCCTGGAGGACGGCCGGGTGGCCGAACGGGGCACCCACGAGGAGTTGCTCACGGCCGACGGGCTGTACGCGAACCTCTGGGCGGTCCAAGCCGGCGAGATCGACGACCTCCCGCCGGAGTTCGTCGAGCGGGCGGCCCGCCGGCGTGCCCGGACTGACGCCGACGACTGAAAACGATTATACGGGCGGCTGTCCAACCGACGATAATGGCAGCCACGTATCTCCTGAGCACGGCGCTGATGGGGCTGCTCGTGCTCGGCGTCGCGTTCGTCGTGGCACGGGGCCGCGCCTGGCACGAGTACCAGCCCGAGTTCGTCCGGAAGGAAGACGTGTCGGTCGGGGACGACTCCGCCCTGCTGACGGTAGTGTTTCTGGTGCTGATCGGCCTCACGCTCGGCGCGACGCTGTTTGTCGTGGGCGGCGGGAACGTCGTCCTCTTCCTCGGGGTCGTCGCGGCGCTGGTGGTCGGCTTCCTCGCGCTCGGCGTCTACGCGACCGCACGGTCGAACGGCCACCCCCACTCCCACGCCGTCGGGGAGGCGATCATCACCCTCGGGGCCGTCCTCCTCGTGGCCGTCGTGGGCTGGTTACTCGCTACCGCTGGCGCGTAGCGTGATGGCCGTCCAAACGCGCCTCGCGACGGCGGGCGAGCGCCGGGACGTCCAGGCACTCGCGGTCGTCGTCGCCGTCGAACTCGTCGTCCTCGGCGCGTACCTCCTCGTCGCTGGCGACCAGGTCCTCCGGCTCAGGTACGCCCTCTACCCGTTCGTCTGGATCAACGCGGGGGCCTGGGCGGTCCTGCACACGACGGTCCCGTCGTCGTCCCGCCGCCACCGGGCCATCGCGGCCGCCGTCGCCGGGGCGTACCTCCTGGTGTTGCTCTATCTCGCCGGGCTGGTCGGCACCGTCCCGGCCGGGTACACCGATGGACTCGTCGACCTCACTGCCGCCCTGGCCTCGCCCGGCTGGGAGCGGATCACCCTCGCGGGTGCCGGGCTCCATGTGACACTCGTTCCCTTCCGGGTCGTCGGCTACCTCGCGCTGTCGTATCTCGTCTACGTGACCGTCCTCGACGCCGCGGGCGCGGTGCTGTCGGGCGCACTCGGCCTGTTCTCGTGTGTCAGCTGCGTCTTTCCGGTCTTCGTCTCGCTGTCCTCGGGCGTCTTCGGCGGTTCCTCGGCGGTCGTTGGCACGATCATGTCCTACTCGACGGACCTCTCGACGGTCGTCTTCCTGGTCGCGCTCGGCTTGCTGTACTACCGGCCGACCATCGGCTCGTGGGAGAGGTAATCTCGAAAGAGGGCCGCCGGTGACCGCCCTCATACGGATTGCTGTCGTTCATTACTGGATCGACCGCAGTACAGCGTGCGATCGACCTGGAAAATAGCGACAGCAATCCGTATCAGAGGATCGAGTAGGCGGCGCCGGCCGTCAGCGCGAGGACGCCGACGAGCGCGCCAGCCATCAGGTAGGTGACAGACCGGGGTTCGTGGACGAGGTGCTGGAAGTGGCCCGCCACAAGCAGCGCCTTGATTGTCGACAGGACCATGATGACCCCGAGCGCGAACCAGTAGGCCCGGTCGAGGATGCCCGTGAACTCGAAGAGGGCCTGGACGGTCGAGAAGGCCATCAGGACCAGGAATATCACCGTATAGAACCGTGTTGATGCCATTTTTGCTCACCTCACAGGATGTAAAAGAGGGGGAACAGGAACAGCCAGACGATGTCCACGAAGTGCCAGTACAGCCCGAAGTGCTCGATGGTGTCGGCGTCCTCTTCCCCGAGGTACGCACCGTTGTAGGCGCGGACGATCAGGTACAGCGTGATGAGCAGGCCGACCGCGACGTGGGCGCCGTGTAGCCCGGTCGTGATGTAGAACGACGAGGAGGCGATGTTGGTGGAGAACGTCCACCCGCCGGCGAAGGCACCCTCGTGGAGGTGGAAGAGGTGCTGCCACTCGGCGGCCTTGTTGACGAGGAAGCCGACCCCGAGCGCGAACGTGGTGACGAGGTACAGCAACAAACGCTGGCGGTTCTGCTTGCGCGCCGCGACCATGGCGAGGATGACCGTGAAACTGCTCGCCAGCAGCAGGTAGGTGTTGATGAGCCCCGGCAACACGACGTGTGCCTCCGGGATGAAGTCGTGGTGCCAGTCGGTCCAGCCGTGGCCGACGCGCATGAAGATGTACGAACCGATGAAGGCGCCAAACAGGATGACGTCCGAGCCGAGGAACATCCACATGCCGAGTTTGACGTTCGAGACCGCCTCGAAGGGCCACTGCTCGGCGATTGCCGGCTCGGGGACGTTGAACTCCTCGAAGCCCAGCTGGGTCAGCGTGACCGAACCCATGAACGCGCCGACCGTGGTGAGCCAGAAGTAGACGCCGGCACCGTTGATCGCCGCGTTCACACCGCCCTTGTCGAGGGCGAGCAGGTAGGCGCCCCCGGCCGCGATGGCGCCGCCGAGAGCCATCACGACGGGATGGACCCAGCCGAAACCCTCGCGGCGGCCACCCTCGATACCGAAGTACGCGACCATGAATCCGGTCGCGAACACGAACGGCCAGATGAAGTACGCCTTGCTGATCCCCGCGAGGCCGAGGAACGTCACGAATGCGCTCGCGCCGATCGCGAACGGCCAGATACTCGCGTGGTCGGCGTGTTCGGCCTCGAGAGCGAGCTGTTCGGCGTAGTCGGTCGTGGGCGTCGTCGGGGCCGCACTGGCGGTCGCAATGGCACCGCCGTCGGGTGCCGTCTGCTCTGTCCCGGCGACCTCCTGTTCGACGACAGTCCCGCCGTCGGCCGCCTCACTCCGGGTGAGGAAGCTGAGTCTACCGCCCGCGTAGCTGGGCACGCCGGGGTAGTTCTCCAGGGGCGGCGGCGAGGGGACGGCCCACTCGCCCGCGGAGCCGTACTCCCAGGGGTTGTCGGGTGCCTCCTCGCCGGAGTGGAGGCTCTTGAACATGTTGTAGACCATCACCACGAACGACGCGGCGAGCAGGAACGCGCCGACCGTCGCGAGGCGGTGCCACATCGTGAACTCGGCGGCGTAGTCGAACACGCGCCGGGGCGTCTCCCAGACGACGAACATCGGGAAATAAAGGAGGTTGAACCCGACGAAAAACATCGCGAAGTGGCCACCCAGTAGGTGCCCCGGAACTGGTAGTCGAGCACGACCGCGCCCAGGAACACGCCGGTGATCCCGCCGAGGATGAACAAAAGGAGCGCCCCGAAGGAAAACAGGAAGGGCGTCTTGAAGCGGATCTTCCCCTTGACGAGCGTGTAGATGAGCGCGAAGACCATCAGGTCGAAGGGCAAGGAGATGCCGATGGTCGTCGCCATGAAGATGGTCTTGATCGGGAGGTTGATTGCAGTCAGGAACATGTGGTGCATCCAGACGACGAAGCTCTGGATGGCGACCAGCGCCATCGCGATGACGAACCACTTGCGGCCGACGATCCGCTTGCCCGAGAAGGTCTGGAACACCTCGGCCATCACCCCGAGCGCGGGGAAGAAGACGATGTACACCTCCGGATGGCCGAAAAACCAGAACAGGTGCGCCCAGAGGAGCGACCCCCCCTCGGCGGTGCTGAACCACACCGACCCGAGCAGGTGGTCGAAGCTCAGCAGGATGACAGCGGCCAGAAGCGCCGCGAAGGCAAACAGCATCATCCACACCGTCAGCAGGATCGAGACACTGAACAGGGGCATGTCCCGCACCCGGAGGCCTTCGGCGCGCATCCGGTAGAAGGTCGTCAGGAAGTTGACCGACCCCATGGTGACCGAGGCGACGAACAACATCAACGCGAAGATCGTCGCCAGCGACCCGACCTGGTTCACTTCGGGGATGTAGGCCGGAACGTTCAGCGGCTGGTAGATGGTCCAGCCGCCGGCCAGCGAACTCCCGAGGAAAAACGAGGCCAGGAACAGCAGGCCAGAAAAGAGGTACACCCAGTAGCTCATCGCGTTCAGGCGGGGAAAGGCGAGGTCGTCGGCGCCGATCTGCAGGGGCACGAGGTAGTTGGCGAGCCCGAACGCGAACGGCGAGATGAACCAGAACACCATCAGCAGGCCGTGGGAGGTGACCGCCTGGTTGTAGCCCTGGCCGCCGAGGATGCTCCCGCCGGGCGTCCACAACTGGGTGCGGATCATCATCGCGAGGATGCCACCGGCTATCAGGAAGAACAGCGACGTGATGATGTAGAGCGCGCCGATGTCCTTGTGGTTGGTCGTGACGAGCCAGCGCTTGACTGACGATTTCGGCGGGAGATGGTGCTCGTGGTCGTGGTCTGCGTGTTCTGTCATGCTTCACCCTCCGTTGGTGCGGTCTCTGCGTCCGCGTTCGCGTCCGTGTCCGCGGTCACGTCCGAACTGACTGACCCACTGGTCGACCCGTCGGTAGTGTTGGCGTACCAGTCCTGGAACTTCTCCTGTTCCATGACGACGACGTCACCCCGCATCGCTGAGTGACCGGACCCACACAGTTCGTAACAGACCGCCTCGTAGGTGCCGGTCTCCTCCGCGACGAACCACGCGGTCGTCGTCTGTCCCGGGATGGCGTCGGACTTGACCCGGAACTCGTTTATGCCGTAGTTGTGCCAGACGTCCGCCGACGTGACTTCCAGTCGTATGGGCCGGTCCGCGGGAATGTACAGCGTGGGTTCCTCGGTGTGGTTGTTCGGGTAAGTGTACTCCCAGTTGAACTGCTTGCCGACCACGTCGATCTCGAGGGGCTCTTCGCCTTCTGCCTCCACCTCGGGGGGCGTATCGTCGACGAACAGGAGCGCCGAGTACGTCCAGACGATGAGCGAGAGGACGATGACGGCACTGATGCCGAACGAGACGAACAGTTTCTTGCCGCCGCCCGACCCGGCCGGCAGGTGACCGAGGACCGGACGCACGACCTTCTTGTCCGACTCCGATTTGTCGTCTCGCTTGCCGTCGTCGCGATACCTGTAGGCCTTCGTGAGCGTGTAACCGATCACGACGATCCCGACCAGCGTCCCCAGGATCAGAAACACCAGGTAGACCGTTTCGAACACGTCTGCCGGCGTCTTGGAGAGCCCGCTCGTCTGTCCGAGCACGTAGGCGATCTCGGTGCTGATGCCACCGGGTCCCATCTTCTCTAAACCTATAGACCACCTCGTCTTATGCATTACGAAGGCCGCACTCGGGCGGACGGTGACCACCACACAGTCACGTGTGAGTGGACGAACAGAACGGGCAGTCGGGCGGGACCGCCACCGATTAAGCGCCGGCCTGTCTACGCCCCGACATGCACCTCTCCGATGTCTCCTGGACCGACGCCGACGCTGCCGGGACAGACCTGGCAGTGCTCCCCGTCGGCAGCACCGAACAGCACGGTCCCCACGCGCCGCTGGGCACGGACGCACTCGCGGCCGAAGCGGTGGCAGACCGGGGCACTGACCGCTACGACGGCGAGGTGGTCGTCGCGCCCACCGTCCCGGTCGGCGTCGCCGAGGAACACCGCCACTTCGCTGGCACGCTGTGGGTCTCGGAGGGCACCTTCCGGGCGTACGTCCGCGAGACGGTCGCCAGCCTCGCGGGCCACGGCTGGGACCGCGTGGTCCTCGTCAACGGCCACGGCGACATCGAGGCCCTCGATGGGGGCGTCGGGATGGGCCACGGCGGCCCCCTGGAAACGAGTTTCGTGCGCGCACTCGACCCCGACCTCGTCGACCCGGACCGCTTCGCCGAGGCGGCCGCGGACGGTGCCGACGGCTGGGGCGAGTGGCAGTCCGGGACCAATCTCGCGTACGACTCCGCGGAGTTCACCGACAGCGGCGTCGTGGGCGACCCCGGCGAGAGCAGCGAGGCGGCCGGCGAACAGTTGCTGGCCGCCGCGGGCGAGGCGCTCGCAGACCTGCTCGACGCCGTCGCAAGGCGTGAGGTCCCGGCCGCAACCGACGACGAGAACTGACCTCTCTCGTCCGCCCCCGCTACAGCGCGTCGAACCGGTCCCGAAACGCCGTCGCGCCGTCGGCGACATAGGAGAGATCGTCGCCGGCGACGATGAAGTCGACGCCCCAGTCCCACCGTCGCCCCACCGCGTCGGGCGTGCCCGCGATGGTCCCGACGGGGAGGTCCGCCTCGCGGGCGGCGGCGACGACGCGGTGGACGGCCTCGCGGAACTCTTCGGCGTCGAACTCGCCGAACGCACCCAGCCGGGCAGAGAGGTCGGCCGGGCCGACGAACAGCCCGTCCAGGCCCTCGAGAGCGGCGATCTCCTCGACATCCTCGAGGGCGCCGGCGGTCTCGACCTGCAGGATAGTCAGTGCTGTGGGGTCCTCACCCCGGACATCGGCGGTCAGGTCGCGGCCGTAGCCCGAGGACCGCCGGCCAGCGACGCCGCGGACGCCGGCCGGGGGATAGCGGGTCGCCCGGACGGCCTCCTCGGCCTCCGCGAGTGACTCGGTCTGGGGAACGATCACGCCGGCCGGACCCAGGTCCAGCACTCGCCGGATCTCGACCCTGTCGGCCGAACTCACACGGACCAGCGGCGCCGCGCCGTCCCCTGCCTCGATGGCCCGGACGGAGGCGGCAATCTCGGAGAGCGTGTTCTCGGAGTGCTCGCCGTCAACGACAACGAAATCGAAGCCCGCGTCGGCCAGCAGTTCGGCCACGACCGGGTGGCCGACGACCTGCCAGGCGCCGACCATCGGCGCGCCCTGCCGGAACTCGCGTGTGAACGCCTCGTGAGTGTGCATGGGCGCCAGTCTCCCCGCGCGGACAAAAGGTGCTCCGTTTCGGTTCGAACGGCGGGGACTAGGCCTCGGCTTCGGCGGCGTCGGCCTCGGAGTCCGCGTCGGCCTCGTCCCCGGCGTCTTCGAGTGCACTCCGGAGTTGCGGGACCGTGCTGGTCAGATCGCCCACCTGTTCGCGGGCGTCCTCGATGTCGGTGATGAGTTCCTCGACGGCCTCTATCTCCCCGGCGAGGTCGTCGGCGTCCTCGAAGGCGTCGGCGCGCTCGCCCATGGTGTACCACTTCTTGGCGTCCCGGAGGTGCTCGGTTGCGTCGCCGACATCGAGCGCGGTCCGGAGTCCGTTGAGCACGCCCAGCGTGTTCTCGGAGTCGACATCCCAGATGTCGTCGGCCGCGGGGAGGCCGGCGCGGGCCGCCGCGAGGGAGTCCTCGACATCCGCGCGCATCTCATTTGCCGCTTCCCCGAAGAGGTCGTCGTCATCGAGCGTCGCCTGGCTCATATCACACAGTTGGGCCTGCGGGGGATTAAAAACCCGCCTGCAAGTGAAAGTGAAGCCTACGACCCGTCGTTCCGGACCGACACGACGCGCATCAGCGGGTAGCCGTCCGCCATCTCCATCCGCGCGACGACCTCCCGGCCCTCGTAGACGACGACCACCTCGACGTCGAGAAACGCACCGGTGAGTTCGGTGTAGCTTGCCGGGCCCTCTGCGACGGCCTCCCGGAGCGACTCCTCGCGGATCTCGACCGAGACGCGCGTGCAGTTGGGCTGGTTCTCGATGGCCGCCTCGATGGCCACCGCGAGCGAGTCGGCACTGTCGGGGCTGACAGGTGTCCCCGCGAACTGGTGGTACAGCGAGCCGAACTTCACGCCTGCCTCGAAACACGCCACCTCCCTGTCGGTCGGGTCGCTCATGGGTAGTGGTTGCGGTGCCGGAACATGTGCTCTTCGAGTCGGGCCAAACCGTATGCTACTTGACGGTCCCCCCGCTGGGTCCACCTGCATGGACGAGCCGGTGTTACTCACGGGGGCGGGCGGCCACGTCGGCGAGGCGATCCTGCGGGGACTCGGCGACGACTACGACTGGCGGCTCCTGTTTCATAGCCCGCCCGAGGAGGAGCCCGACCATCCCTACACCATCGGCGAGGTCCAGGACCACGACGACGTCACGGCGGCAGCCCAGGGAGTCGACGCCATCGTCCACCTGGCGGGCGACCCGCGACCGAGCGCACCCTGGCGGAGCGTCCTCACGAACAACATCGACGGGACCCACACCATCTACGAGGTCGCCGTCGAGCAGGACGTCGACCGGGTGGTGTTCGCCTCCTCGAACCACGCGGTCGGTGCCTTCGAGACGGACAGCCGCACGCCCGAGATGTACCGGACCCACGACGAGTACCGACTCGACGGAACCGAACTGCCCCGCCCCGGGAACAAGTACGGCATCTCGAAGGTCGCCGGGGAAACCATCGGCCGCTATTTCCATGACGAACACGGCATTTCCGTGTGCAACATCCGCATCGGCAACCTCAACGAGGACCACCCGCCCGTCGACTACGAGCGCGGCCAGGCAATGTGGCTTTCGATGCGCGACTGTGCCCACATCCACGACTGTGCCCTGCAGGCCGACTACGGCTACGAGATCGTCTACGGTATCTCCGACAACGACCGCAAGTACTACTCCCTGGAGACTGCCAAGGAGGTTCTGGGTTACGAACCCAGAGACAACTCCGCGGAGTGGGACGGCGAGGAACACGTCGGCTGTGACTAGCGTATCCGGGCAGCGAGGAAGAGCCACAGATTCCACCGCCGGTCAGGACGGACTCGGTTTCCAGTCGGGGGAGAGGTAGGCAGTGAGGTCGGTCGTGGTGAGGATGCCGATGACGCCCGCCTCGTCTTCGACGACCGGGAGGTGGTGAATCCCGTTTTCCATCATCCTGTCGGCGGCGTCTTCGAGTGATTCGTTCGCCCTCGCGGTTTCGGTCACGGTGTTCATGTACTCCTCGACGAGCGTCTCGTCTGTCGACGCCCGGTCGGCAACGAGCTGGACGAAGTCGGTCTTTGTGAGGATGCCCTCGGGATGGTCGTCTGTCCCCACGACGATGAGCGAGCCGATGTCCTGTGTGCGCATGAGCGCTGCCGCCTCGTGGATCGGCGTCCCGGGACTGACCGTCTGGACCGGCGAGGACATGAGCTGACCGACGAAGATGTCTTCCATGTCCTGTCTCTGGGCGAGCCAGTGCTTAAGCGTTCATGTCGTCGGAAAGAGAACGTACCGACTCTCACCCGAACCGTTCGACGATGCTGGCCCCCTCGACGTAGGGGATGTCGTTGCGCTCGGCGTAGGCACGCGCAGCGGCGGGAGGGAGGGCACCGCCGGTCTCGTCGTCGAGCATCTCACAGACCACCGCCGCGGGTGGCAGTCCCGCCGCAGTCGCCAGCGCGACGGCCATCTCGGTATGGCCCTGCCGCTCGGCGAGCAACTCGGGGGCGGCCCGGAGCAGGTGGACGTGTCCCGGCGCGTGGAAGGTGGCTGCGAAGTCGGTTCCGTCGGGGTCCGCCGCGGCGTCGGCCAGCGCCCGGATCGTCAGCGAGCGGTCCTCGTCGGTGATGCCGGTGTGGGTGTCGCGGTGGTTGACCGTCAGCGAGAACGAGGAGCGGTCCCCGTAGGCGAGTTCCCCGTCGTGGGCCGCGGGGTGGTCGAGAATCTCCCGGACGTACGGCAACCCGAAGGCGTCCGCGACGGCGGCCGACAGCGCCACACACACCAGCCCGCCGGCGTCGTTGCGCAAGTGCGCGACCGCCCCGGGCGTGACCGCGCCCGCTGGATAGATGATGTCCGTCTCGCCCTCGCGGTCGGCGGCGTCGTGGACACAGACCGGGCGACCGCGCCGGAATGCCTCGACGGCCGAGTCGACGCCGCCGGCCGTGACGGACGCGTCACCGCTTTTCGACATCGACTGTCACCTCGGTTCCGTCCGCGAGATCGAGCGCCTCGCGGAGTTTCTCGGGCGCGATGACCTCCAGGTGGTCGTCGCCGTGGTGGGTCCGCTCCGGTGCGATGACGTGTGCGATCCGGTAGGTCTCCGCGCCCGCCGTCACCGTCGCCGGGTAACAGTAGGCCGGCCCGTAGGTGCGTTCCTCGTCCTCCCAGCCCTCGATGGTGACGGGCTCGATGGAGTCGAGTTGCCGGCGGGCCCGGATGCTCTCCCCCGTGAGGTCTATGTTGAGCGTGCCGGCGAAGGGCTCGTAGTCGAGTTTCTCGCGGAACTGCCGCATGTATCCCGGCAGCGAGATGTAGTGGCGGCCCTCGCCCATGCCGCTCGTGACCGTCCCGACGAGCGTGACGTCCTCGTGTTCCTCGAAGACGCGCCGGTAGTCGGTGTACTCGGCGTGGAGGCGACCTTCCCCGTCGTCGGTGAGCCGGACCCACTGGCCGTCGGTGACGATCTCGCGGTCGATGTAGCCCCCCTCGTCGAGGGACTGGAGCCGCCGCGAGGCAGTCTGTGTCGACACGCCGAGCCGGTCGGCCAGCGACGAACACGAGAGTTTCTCCTCGCCTGCGAGCGCCCCGAGGAGTGCGAGTTCTTTCAGCGTCTGCAACTCGTCACCTTCGAGTGCCCGCCGTGTCTCCTGCATGTCCGAACGTTCTCTCTCCGGGAGGATAAGGATAACGGAAACGTGAAGTCTCTCAAAACCGTGATGGTTCCGGGCGGGAGGTCGTCTCCAGCCTGGAGATTAGGACGATGGCGGTATCATACTTTCGGGACAGTCGCGGCAGTCGGGGCGTGGGTCGGCGCGGGTACCAGCGGTCCGGTGGTCTGTCACTGGCACTCTGACCCTCATGCGGTCTCCGTCGCCTCGGCGTCCTCGTCCGCGTCCCGGGCCCGTTCGTCGGCGTCGGCCGGCGCGGCGGGGTCGCCGAGGACACTCTGGAGGTCCTCCTCGCTGGTCTCACCGAAGCCGGCACTGAGCAGTCGCGTGAGGGCGTCCTCGACGGACTCCTCGCTTTGCTGGTACTCCTCGGGGTACATCTCGACGACGAACCCGGTCGTGATGTTGGGTGCTGTGGGGAAAAACAGGACGTCGCGGCCGTCGGCGGTCTTTTTGCCGGTCTTGAACGCGGTCATGCGGACGCCGGGCCAGGGTTCGATCTTCACCGGCGTCTGGAGTCCCTCGGCGCCGGAGACAGCCGTCTCGACAGCCATCTTCGAGGCGTTGTAGACGACGCGCAGGCCCGGCAGCCGGTTCATCAGGTCGTCGAGCGCCGTCTCGAAGACTGCGCCGGCAGCCGTCCGCATCAGGTAGCCGATGCCGAACACCAGCATCACGAACACGACGAGCGTCAGCGCCACCCGCAACGGCGGCGATGCCACGGGAATCGGGATCTGTGCCAGCCGGTTGTACAGCCACAGCAACACGAATATCGTCACCAGTAGCGGCATCAGGACGATGAGTCCGCTCGCGAAGTCCCGCTTCCATGTCATCGTGTCCGTATGACGACGGAACCATTAAGAGACTGTCCGTTTGCTCCGACCAGTCACGGCACGGACCTGTCAGCCCGACACCAGCGCCCGGAGGGCGAAGGTTGCGTTCCCGAGGTTCTCGCTGACCCGGCGGTAGAAGTAGGACAACCACTTCCCGCCGTAGGGAACGTACTGCCAGACCTCGCGCTGGCCCGCCAGGTCCCGCTGGGCCGCCTCGCGGACGCCCATCAGCATCTGTATCTCGTGGGGCGTCCCGTAGGTCTCGTGGAGGCTGGCCGCCCGGGCGACCATCGCCGGGTCGTGACTCCCGACCGCGATGCCGTCCGCGAAGGTGCGGAACATGTACTCCAGGAGGTCCTCGTAGACGTCGTCGACGGTCGCTTTCTCCTGGTGGGCGATATCGGTTGGCGGGTCGTAAGCGCCCTTGACTAGCCTGACCTTCCCCGGGAGGTCGGCCAGCCGTTCGAGGTCCCCGGCGGTCCGCCGGAGGTTCGCCTGCACGCAGACGCCGACCCCGCCGTCGGTCGCCAGGGCGTGGTCCTCGAAGGCATCGAGTGTCGCGTCGGTCGTAGTGTGGTCCTCCATGTCTATCCAGACGAACACGCCGTGCGCGCTGGCGCAGTTGACGACCCGGCCCAGGTTCTCCCGGAAGGTGTCCTCGCCGACCTGCAAGCCCAGTTGCGTGGGTTTGACCGACAGGCACGCCCGCAGGTCGGCGCGGGCGGCGTCCTCGGCCAGCCGGCAGTAGGCGTCGGCGTCCGCACGCGCACGTTCGGGGTCCTCGTAGTGCTCCCCGAGGAGGTTCAGGATGACCCCGACGCCGTCGTCGTTGAGCCGCCGGGCGTGTTCCAGGGCCGTGGCGGCCGATTCGCCAGCGACGAACCGGCGTGCCAGCGGCGGTATCATGTCCGCCTGTATCTCCCGGTCAAATAAGTGCGTGTCGACACGCCGCCCACCGTCGAATCCGCCTGATGGAGCTGCCGCCGCGAATCCCGGGCGTTAAGACGCGCGAGCGAGAGCCGCCGGTATGGGACTGTACGGCGTCGTGGTGACGGCACTGTGGGCGATGTTGCCGGCGTACGTGCCGAACAACGCCGCCGTCCTGACGGGGGGTGGCCGCCCCATCGACGGCGGGCGGACCCTCAGCGGGCGGCGGCTCCTCGGGGACGGCAAGACCTGGCGTGGGACGGCCGTGGGATGGGCCGCGGGCGTCGCGCTCGCGCTCGTGCTCCGGCAACTGCACGCCCCGGCGAGCAACGCGCTCGGGGTTGCACTCCCGGACTTTCCCCTCGCGGCCGCGCTCGCCCTGCCGCTGGGTGCGATGCTCGGGGACATCGGGGCCTCCTTCCTGAAACGCCGGACCGGCCGCGAGCGCGGCGCGCCCTTTCCCGGCGTTGACCAGCTCGATTTCGTCATCGGGGCGCTCGCAGCCGCGACCGTCGCCGCACCCGAGTGGGTCCTCGCCACGTTCACCGTCCCCGTGGTGGTGGCTGTCGCCGTCATCACCCCGCTGTTGCACGTCTCGACCAACGCCAGCGCCTACCTGCTCGGCCTGAAAGAGGAACCGTACTGATACTGCTAGCTGACAGTAACCGCGTGCAAGATGGAGAGGATGAAGTCAGCACGATATATCCGATACCCGGGGTCAATTCTCCTTTCACGCCATCCGTTTTAGGCGAAACGAAGGCAAAGGTCCAGCGGTACAATCGGCGTGGTGGGATCGAGAACACCTACAAGAAGATCAAGGAATTCGCTGCGTGGACCACGTCGAAGGCATTCGAGGTGCGGCTGTTCCACTTCGGGTTCGCCGTGCTGCTGTACAACATGTGGTTGCTGGTGGATTTCTTGGTCCAGGCGGCGATCTACGATGAGGTGCGGTACAAACCCCGGGTGACAGCCGGGCGATTCATGACGCTTTCAATAGCGATTGGCAAGTAACGAATAGTTGTCCGGTTGGTGAGGCGTTGAGAGTTCAGCAATCGAGTTCCTGAGCGACGAGATCGCCGAGGAACGACAGGGGCTCGTGCACAGATTCAACGGCATTCGCAACTACACACTCCTCGGGCTGGTCGCCGGGCGCGAGGTCGTAGACGCGCATTCCGATCTTCGAGTCGTGGTACTCGTAGCCGGCCGCGGCGCTGAGCGACCGGACGTCCGTCGGACGGTCGTCCCACTGGTCGAGTTCCGCGGGGTCGACGAGGTGATAGCCCATGTGCGGGGACTGGCGCCCCCGGGACAAAAAGTCAGTCGTCGGCGGTGACCGCCTCGGCTTCCTCCTCGTAGTAGTCCTCGATGTACTCCTCGTCGAGGCGGTTCAGTTCCGCCTCGGGCAGCATCGAGAGCAGGTCCCAGCCGATGTCGAGCGTCTCCTCGATGTCGCGGTTTGTGTCGTAGCCCTGCTGGACGAACTCCGTCTCGAAGCGGTCCGCGAAGTCGAGGTACTTGTTGTCCCGCTCGGAGAGGGCCTCGCGGCCGACGATGTTGACGAGGTCCCGCAGGTCCTCGCCCTCGGCGTAGGCGGCATAGAGCTGGTCGGAGACGCCGCCGTGGTCGCCGCGGGTCAGTTCCTCGCCGATGCCGTCGTCCATCAGCCGCGACAGCGAGGGGAGGACGTTGATCGGCGGCTCGATGCCCTGGCTGTTGAGGTTCCGGTTGACGAGGATCTGGCCCTCCGTGATGTAGCCCGTCAGGTCCGGGATCGGATGCGTGATGTCGTCACTTGGCATCGTCAGGATCGGAATCTGGGTGACCGACCCCTCGACGCCCTTGATGCGGCCGGCCCGCTCGTACAGCGACGCGAGGTCGGTGTACATGTACCCGGGGTAGCCACGGCGGCCGGGCACCTCCTCGCGGGCGGCGCCGATCTCGCGCAGCGCCTCACAGTAGTTGGTCATGTCCGTCAGGATGACCAGCACGTGATAGCCCTTGTCGAAGGCGAGATACTCGGCGGTGGTCAGCGCCAGCCGCGGCGTCACGGTGCGCTCGACGGCGGGGTCGTCAGCGAGGTTCAGGAACACGACCGAGCGTTCGAGCGCGCCCGTGCGCTCGAAGTCGTCCATGAACTCGTTTGCCTCCTCTGCGGTGATGCCCATCGCGCCGAAGATGACCGCGAACTCGCTGCCCTCCTCGTCTTCCTCCTCGCCTGCTTCCTCCGGGACGGTCGCCTGGCGGGCAATCTGCAGGGCGAGGTCGTTGTGTGGCAGGCCCGACCCCGAAAAGATGGGCAACTTCTGGCCCCGCACCAGCGTGTTCATGCCGTCGATGGCCGAGACACCCGTCTGGATGAACTCTTCGGGGTACTCACGGGCGTACGGGTTGATCGCGGACCCGACGATGTCCCGGCGCTCGTCCGGGACGATCTCCGGGCCGCCGTCGATGGGGTTGCCCGACCCGTCAAGCACCCGCCCGAGCAACTCTTCGGTGACGGGCATCTTCATCGTCTCGCCGAGAAAGCGCACCGAGGAATCGCGGTCGATCCCCGACGTGCCCTCGAAGGTCTGGACGGCGACGTGCCCGCTGGCGGTGTCGAGCACCTGGCCGCGGCGGCGCTGGCCGTCGGCGGTCTCGATCTCGACGAGTTCGTCGTAGCCGATCGGTTCGTCCGTCTCGACGAAGACCAGCGGTCCGCTGATCTCCGTGATTGTCTGGTATTCCTTCATGGTTAGTAGAGCGAACGGAGCTGTTCGGTGATCTCCTCTTCGATCTCGTCGACGAACTCGTCGGCCTCGTCGTCGGGCGTCGTGCCGACACGGTTGAGCCGGGGGAGCGAGTCGATGTCGGTGATCTCGTCGACCGGGACGCCCGCGTCCAGCGCGTCGAAGGCCTCGTCGTTGAACGTCTTGATGGCGTCGAGGATGCGGTAGGTCTTCTCCGGCGGACAGTAGCGGTCGACGTCGTGGAGGGCGTTCTGCTGGAGGTACGCCTCCTTGATGTAGCGGGCCACGTCCAGGGTGAGTTGCTGGTCTTCGGGCAGGGCGTCCTTGCCGACCAGCTGGACGATCTCTTGGAGTTCGCCCTCCTCGTCGAGGACGTCGATGGCCCACTGGCGCGTCTCCGGCCAGTCCTCGGTGACGTTCTCCCGGAACCACGGGTCGAGCTGGTCGCGGTACAGCGAGTACGACTCGTTCCAGTTGATCGCGGGGAAGTGGCGCCGTTCCGCGAGGTCGGCGTCCAGCGCCCAGAACGTCTTCACGATGCGCAGCGTGTTCTGGGTCACCGGCTCCGAGAAGTCACCGCCCGGCGGCGAAACCGCCCCGATGACCGAGATGGAGCCCTCGGTGCCGTTGACGTTCTCGAAGTAGCCGGCCCGCTCGTAGAAGGCCGACAGGCGCGCGGCCAGGTACGCGGGGTAGCCCTCCTCGCCGGGCATCTCCTCCAGCCGCGAGGAGATTTCCCGCATCGCCTCGGCCCACCGCGAGGTCGAGTCGGCCATCAGCGCCACGTCGTAGCCCATGTCGCGGTAGTACTCCGCGATCGTGATCCCGGTGTACACGCAGGACTCCCGTGCCGCGACGGGCATGTTCGAGGTGTTGGCGATGAGGCAGGTCCGGGCCATCAGCGCGTTGCCCGTCTGGGGGTCGGGCAGTTCGGGGAAGTCGTCGATGACCTCGGTCATCTCGTTGCCCCGCTCGCCACAGCCGATGTAGACGACGATGTCGGCGTCGGCGAACTTCGCCAGGGACTGCTGGGTAACCGTCTTGCCCGAGCCAAAGGGGCCCGGAATCGCTGCGGTCCCACCCTTCGCGAGGGGGAACAGGCCATCGAGGATGCGCTGGCCCGAGGTCAGCGGTTCGGTCGGCGTCTGCTTGTCGACGGTGGGGCGGGCCTCCCGGACGGGCCACTCCTGGCGCATCTGGATTTCCTCGCCCGAATCGAGTTCGACGACGGTCTCCTCGACGGTAAACGACCCGGACTCGATGGCCACGACCTCGCCGCCCTCCGAGTCGGGCGGGACCATCACCTTGTGGTCGATGCTGGCCGTCTCGGGCACCGTGCCGACGATGTCACCCGGTTCGACGTCGTCGCCTTCCTCGATTTCGGGCGTAAACTCCCAGGTCCGCTCCAGGTCGATACCCGGGGCGTCGACCCCGCGGTCGAGGAATGCCGAGCCCATCTTCTCCTCTAAGACGTCCAGCGGGCGCTGGACCCCGTCGTAGATGCTGTCCAGCATGCCGGGTCCGAGGTCGACCGACAGTGGCGCACCCGACGATTCAACGGGTTCGCCCGGCGAGACCCCGGAGGTCTCCTCGTACACCTGAATCGTGGTCAGGTTCCCTTCGATCTCGATTACCTCGCCCATCAGGCCCTCGTTTCCGACGTACACCACGTCGTTCATCTTCGCGTCGAGGTCGACCGCCGAAACGACGGGGCCCGATACGCTCTCTATCGTGCCGTCCTCCCGGACGTCTGTTTCTGTCGCTTGACTCATTCTTGGTCCATCAGGTCGATTCCGATCGCTCGCTTGATCTGTGCGCGCAGTCCGCCGCTGCCGGCGCCGCCACCCAGCGTCACCACCACGGGTTCGACGCTCGTCTCGACGTCCTCGCGGACGCCCCGCGAGAGGTACTCGAGGTCCTCGTCGTGCATCACGACGATGCCCACGTCCTCGTCGGTCATGAGTTCCTCCACCGTGCCGTCCAACTGGTCGTCTTTCTCGGCGTCGGGCACCTCCGCGAACTTCCGGACGCCGGCCAGGCGGAAGCCAGTCGTGAACTCGGGGCTGCCGATGACGGCGATCTCCTGGCTCATAGTATCACCAGTTCCGCTTCGATCTCCTCGGGTCCGAGGCCGGCCTCGCGCCCGCGGGCGATCGCCCGGACGTTCTCGACCTCCCGTTCCTTGGCGAGGACATAGGAGAGCACCGGACAGACCGACAGCGGGTACTTGTTCGAGAGGCGGCCGGCGTACTCCAGTTCCGCCCGGTGGAGGGCGTGCTCGAACTCGATGAGGCTCTCGGCGTCCTCCAGGATCTCGAGGGCTTCTTCGAGTTCGTCGCCGTAGACGCTAGAACGGATGTGCTCGACGAGCTGGTCGGTGTTGCCGACGAGCTGTCTGATCTCGCCCGCGTCGAAGAGCCGTCCGCCGTCGATGTAGTACTCCGAGGGGTCCATGTCGGCGCCCGAGCGCGCCAGCCGGAGCGCGTTCCGGAGGTTCCGGAAGTCGATCTCGGCGTACAGGAACTCCGCGTACAGCTCCGTGGCGCGGGTCGACTCGGCCGGCAGGTCCGCAAGCAGATCCTCGTAGAAGGTGCGGTCGACGGCGTTCTCGAGGGGCACGAGCGTGCCGGTCTCCTCGTAATCGCGCAACGCGCCCTCGAGCGCGTCGCCGTACCGGGTCGCCCCGAGCAGTTCGACGGCCGCCTCGACGGAGTCGGCGCCGACCAGCTGGTCCAGCAGCGACTCGGCGAACTCGCCGGCACGCACCAGGTCGTCGGCGACATCCTCGCGGCCCGCCCCCGAGTACAGCCCGCGCAGGACCGTCTTGACGTTCCAGGCGTCGAACTTCCGGAGGTACCGCGCGATGTAGTCGTACAGCCGGCCGTCGGCCCAGCGCAACAGGTCCTCGAAGTGCTTCGCGAGGTTCCGGTTCAGCGCGTACTCCACGAGGTCGACGCCGGAGTGGCGCGCCCCGAGTTCGTTCATCTCGGACTCGTACTCTGTCTCCTCCATGAAGCGGGCGATGCCGCTCGTGCCCATCCGAACCAGCTTGCGGTAGTCGTCGTCGTCGAACAGCGCCGCCTTGCGTGCCCGGACACGGGCGGTCACGTACTCGTAGTTGCCGCCCGCGTCGCTCTGGTAGACGCTCATTGCTCGAACAGTCGCTCCGAGACCTCCCGGAGGTTGTCCTCCCAGACGTCGTCCAGCACCGAGTCGAAGGTGTTGTTCACGCGGATGCGCG
>PXSU01000077.1:0-9026 GCA_003022745.1 Halobacteriales archaeon SW_9_67_25 | reverse complement strand
AACGTCGCGCCGGGCCTCCAGGCGCCCCTGTTTGGCCTCGAGCTTGGCACTGGAGAGTTTCTGCTCGCGCTCCTGTTCGATCTGGCGCTCGATTTCGCGGTCGCGCTGGTCGCGGATCTCCTCGGCGTCGGCCTCGGCCTCACTGACCAACTGTTCGGCCTCGGCGTCGGCCTCGCTTTTGATCTCCTCGGCGCGTTCTCGGGCCTCCTCGCGGATGTCCTCTACGACCGTATCGAGGCTCATGGGACGGTTAGACCAGGAAGATAGTGACCAGCGCCAGGATCACCAGCGTCTCCGGGATGACCGTGAGGATGAGTCCCCGACCGAACATGTCGTCGTCCTCGGCTGTGGCGCCGACCGCCGCGGCGCCGATGCCTCGTTCGGCGATGCCAGCCCCGAGGGCGGCCAGTCCGACGGCGAGTGCGGCGCCCGCCGACGGCGGAATACCCGGGCCGCCGTTTGCTTGCAGTACGAATTCCGTGAGTGCGGTAGTTACGCTCATGGTTTGGTTTCCGGACAGCCGTATGTCCTGCCAGCGTACTCATAAAGCTTCTCAAAACCGTTCGTCAGCCCGCGATTCCGGCGGTTTTGCGCGTTGCGCCGGCTGGCGACACGGACAGCCAGGCGGCTCCCCGATACATCGGCGTGGCCGGCACGGAGTCGTTCGGGTTCGACTCCACTCCGGAAGAACGCGGCGCGGCTACTCCTCGGCCGTGTAGGTCCGCTCGTGACCGAACGGGACGAACGCGTCGCCGCCACCGTCGTAGAACTTGCCGAAGAACTCGACGTACTCGAGACGGACCGCCTGCAGGCCGGCACTCGTGACGCCGAGCGCCAGCACCAGCAGATGACCGAGGATGAAGACCACGACGCCAAAGAGGATGCCGATAATTCCCATGTGGATCAGTCCCGGGAACATCAGCGCCTCGGCGCCGTACTCGGAGATGACGTAGCCCGGCGCGTCGCCAGTCAGGAAGTGGAACTCCCCGTGGTGGGTGTAGGCCCCGAAAAAGAGGAGGTTCACGACGAAGGCCATCCCCGCCTTGGCCAGCAGGACCGCGGGAATCCGGGCATAGGAGAGGACGTTCACGAGGACGTTCAGACTCTCCAGCAGTCCGATGATCCCCTCGCCGCCGAGCAACAGGACCAGTCCCAGGACCGCCAGGCCGAGCCCTGCCAGCCCGACGACCTCGGGGAAGCCGGTGAACCCGAGCGGATAGGCGACCGCTTCGGCGGCGATCTCCTCGCCAGTTCGCGGGTTGAGGAGGCCCTCGGCGCCGAACACCGAGAACATGAACGCTGGCTTCTTGGCCGAGGCGGCGGTGCTGAAGATGAACAGCCAGACGCCGCCCATCAGCAGGACCCACGAGCCCTTCTCGGTGAGGGCCGCCCGGGCGCCGTGGCGGAGTTCTTTCAGGAACCCGAGCGCGTAGCCAACCGTCAGGTGGAGCAGGCCGAACGCGAAACTCACCACGAGCCACGCCCGGGCGAAGTTGATGTCGACCGGCTGGAGTCCCTTGTGCATGGGTGCGCCGTGGAGGCCGACGACCCCCTCCCAGAGGATGCTCGTTATGAAGTGCAGGCCGAAGAACTCACCGTACAGTAGCCCGAAGAACATCGTGAAGGCGCCCGACCAGATGGAGAGGCCGCCCAGCGCCTGCCACCCAGAACTGTCGATTTTCGTGTACAGCGCCCAGCCGATGAGCACGTAGAGGAGACCGTACGCGACGTCGCCGATCATGAACCCGAACATCGCCGGGAAGGTGAGCAGGAGGATGAACGTCGGGTCGAACTCGGTGTACTTGGGGCGGTTGATGACCCGGACGAGCATCTCGAAGGGCTTGCCGACCGCGGGGTTGTTCTGGACGACCGGTGGGTCGTCGCCACCCATCGTGACCATCCCGCCGTCGGCCCGTGCCTCCTCAGGGATGGCGGCGGCACCGCCGTCGGTCCGGGCCTCCTCGCCTCCGGCGTCGGCCTCCGCGTCGGCGCCAGCCTCGCCCCGGCCGTTGGCGGCTGTCGGCTGGCCGACCCCGCCTCCTTCGTC
Source organism: Halobacteriales archaeon SW_9_67_25 (assembly GCA_003022745.1). Lineage (GTDB taxonomy): Archaea > Halobacteriota > Halobacteria > Halobacteriales > Haloarculaceae > SW-9-67-25. Next base: position 6,979 of record PXSU01000077.1, on the reverse strand, counting down.
CGCTGTGGGGTCCTCGCCGCCGTGGACCTCCTCGTGGTCGACCGGGTGGCCGTCCTCGTCGTAGTCGGCCCGTTCGAGTTCCGCGATCTCGACGTGGTCACCCACCGCGTCCGTGATGGAAGCCTCGAACTCGTCGTAGCGGTCCGTCGGGAGCCAGCCCTCCGCGACGAAGGCGTTCTCCGTGGTGGCGACCTCCATCTCGTCCTCGACGGTCGAGAGCTTCGACCCGAGTTCGCGCTCCCTGTGGCGCAACTCCTCGACGTACGATTCGGGGTCGCCCTCGCCGTCGGGGATCTCGACTGCGGTGAACGTCGCGTCGACCAGGATGTCCGAGAGCGTCTCGTCGTCGGTGTACGCGAAGACGGCCACGACGTCGTCGGCCGCGTACGTCTCGTAGGCGTCGACGTCGCTGTCCGCGAGCGCCCGCTGGACGGAGTCGGGGTCGCCATCGCCGGCCCGGACGGAAAGGGAGTCGTACCCCGACAGCAGGTCCAGATCGATCCCCAGCGCGACGAACGGCTCCATCAAGTCGATGCGCTCCTCGACGTCCCGGAGTTCGTCCCGGAGTTCGTCGTGGCGGTCGTCGAGTTCGTTGACGTCGGCCCGGACCGCCTCGAGTTCCTCCCCGAGGGCCTCCTCTGTTATCACCCGGTTGGTGGGGCTAACGTCCTCGCCGGTGACCCCGAGCGTGGACTTCAGCGCGCGGACGGTCACGAGTTTGCCAGAGGCCTCGTCGGCGCCCTCGATGGGGTCGCCGGGCTCGAAGCCCTCCCACGTGCCGTCGTACTCGGTGACGTGCAACAGCCCCAGGTCGTGGGCGACCTCGATGACGTCGTCCATCACGGGTTTCGAGCCGGTCACCGAGACCCGGCTCATCCGCTCAGGTCTGAGCATGTACCGCCTCCTCGAAGAGGTCCACGACGTGGTCGACCACCTCGTCGATACGCTCCTCGGCCGACGAGACGAGGGCCTCGCGCTCCTCACTGCCCTCTTCGAGGATGCGCTCTCGCTCCTCGTCGATCTCCTCGCGGGCGTCTGCGAGACGCTCCTCGGCGGCCTCTTCGGCCTCCTGGCGGGCCTGTTCGCGGATTTCGTCGGCCTCCTGGCGGGCCTGTTCGCGGATTTCGTCGGCCTCCTCGCGGGCCTCGGCGACGATCTCGTCAGCCTCGCGCTCGGCCTCTTTGATGCGCTCGAGTACCTGTGTGTCGGGCATCGCTCAATCACGCCAATCTACCACGAGTGCCTATTTGGTAGTTGCGAAAGCGGACCGGTCAGTGCCGACGTAGCGACGGTCCCCAACTGCGGGTTCGAGACAGGACATGTCAGAGAGGATTACTCTACCATCAGCCAGAAAGCCCCCGCGGGCTGGGCTCGGGGGACCGCACCTGCGCTCCTCGCTGCGCTGCGCTCCTCGTCCCTCGCGCAGTATTGTCGCGGCACGGAGGCCGCGACAGCGCGCGCCAACCGCACGGCCGGGAGCGTGTGCCGAGCGACAGCGAGGCCAAGCGACCCGGGGAAAGGCAGGGCCACGGGTGGGACCGAAAGGGGCCGGGGGCTTTCTTGGTGGTGGCAGCAGTCGCGCAAGAGTCGACGACAAAGGTGCATAGAGCGGCCGGGGACTTTCGTGCCGGTCTTCACGGTCGCACCAGAGTCGACGACTCCAAGAGAGCCACGGGCCGATCCGGAATCCGGGGAATTATCCCGACGAACACCCAAAAACCGACGATGGGCGTCCTCGAAGACAAGGCACGCGCACGCGTCTTCTACAAGTACCTCTCGACGGTCTACGACCGCATCAACCCCTTCGTCTGGAACGAGGCGATGCGCGACGAGGCCGTCGGGATGCTCGACATCGAACCGGGAGACCGCGTGCTCGACGTCGGCTGTGGCACGGGCTTCGCGACCGAGCGACTCCTCGAGGAGACAGAGCGTGTCCACGGGCTCGACCAGAGCCCCCACCAGCTCTCCCGTGCCTTCGAGAAGTTCGGCAAGCGGGGCCCCGTCCGCTTCTACCTCGGCGACGCCGAACGCCTCCCCTTTGCCGACGACGCCTTCGACGTGGTGTGGTCCTCTGGCTCCATCGAGTACTGGCCCAACCCAGTCGCCGCGCTCGGGGAACTCCGGCGGGTCGCCCGGCCGGGCGGCCAGGTGCTCGTGGTCGGGCCCGACTACCCCGACCGGACGCTCTTCCAGAAGGTCGCCGACGCGATCATGCTCTTCTACGACGAAGGGGAAGCAGACCGCATGTTCGCCGAGGCGGGGTTCGAGACGTTCGAACACCACATCCAGCAGGCCCGACCGGGCAGTCCGCGAGCGATCACGACCGTCGCCGCAGTCCCCGAGTAGCCGTCAGGATCAGGTCGCGGTCGTCTCCAGCCTCGCGATCACCCCCCGGCCTGTCGCGACGACCACTTCGACGCGAGCGCCCTCCGAGAGCTGGGGGTCGTTCGTGGACGCGAGCCGGAACCCCGCGGTCTCGCCGGCCGACCAGTCGTCGTCGCTCGCGACGTTGAAGGGGCCGGTCGGCCCGCTCTCGAAGCCGGTCGCGGCGAAGAAGGGTACCGGTGGCTGGTGAGCGAGGTCGGTCCCGTCGACGGATACCGTCACCGACAGCGCCGCGACGTCCAGTGTCTCGCCACCCTCGTGTGTCAGTGCGACGCGGTCACTCCCCGCGTCGGCCGACAGCGTCAGGTGGGCGAGGGGTACCGTCCCGCCGGGGTCGACGGTCGCGACCGTCCCGACGGACGCCGCGACGAGGACCGTCACGCCAACAAGCACGACGACGCCGACCACCGAGGAGGCCGCGCGGGTCACGGCCGGGGCTGGTCGCCCGCTCGCACTTGAATGTGGGGGCTACGGGCCGGACACTGCGACACTGTTGGGGCCGTCGGTGGCGTTCACGCGGAACTGCCCGGCTGGCTGGACCGTCCAGAGCGTGCCGTCCTCGCCGGTCCGGCCGACGACCGTGCCGTCGACCCTGACGGTGCCGTCGAGCGGCGCCCCGGTCGAGGGCTGGACGAGCGAGACGCGCATCGGGCCCGACCCGGTAGTCGTCTCGACGGTCAGGTTGAGCGAGTCGGTCGTCCGGACGCTCGTATCCGAGACCGGTACCCCCTCGGGATTCTGCGTCTGTATCTCGTGGAACGCGTTCGTCGTCCCACCCGAGATGTACGTCTGTAACTCGCCGTGAGCGTAGTTGACCCTGATGAGGTAGACGCCGGTGTTGCCGAACCCGCGGATCTGGGGGCCCCCGATGTCGTTCTCGTAGGCCCAGGGATACAGTTGTTCGCCCCGCTGGAGCGCGGCGATGACATCCCGGTCCTCGGCCTGTTCGAACTGGTCGGGCTGGTCGGGGGCGTAGTCGTCGCGGACGGTGGCCGTCCGGACGAAATCGCCGTCGTCGACCGTCCCCAGCACGACCCCGGTCCTGTCACCGCCGGCGTAGACGACCACGGGGTCGCGTTCGCCGGCGACGCCCGCCTCGACCCGGTCCACTACGGGGTTCGGCAGCGTGACGAGGTCGGTCTGGAGGTCCGTCAGCCGCGTTTCCAGGGTGACCGGCACCGATTCGTCGATGTCGTCGGCGCGCTCGGAGACGTGTTCGAGGCGCTCGCGTGTGAGTTCTGCCTCGACGGACAGCCGCACGAGCCGCCGCATCGTCGTCTCCGCGGAGAGCGTTCCGTTGCTGTAGGCGGCGAGCAGTGCCGCGTGTCTCGCGTCGAGTCGGGCCAGGCGCGCCTCGACGCCGTCGGCCGTCTCCCGGACGAGGTCGACCCGCTCGGTTTCCGGGGCCGCCGCGAACCGGGTCTCGAAGACGCGGCGCTCGTGGTCGGCCCGCAACCGCTGTGCGCTCGCGCCCGCAGCGGCCGTCACGTCGACGTCACCGCGGACGTACGACGCCCGCTCGGTCGTCTCCGGCGAGAGGTAGTTCGTCGTGTTCTGGACGTCGGTCATGCGGAACTCGGCATCGACCGCCCGAGCGTCGTCGGGCGCGACGGCTGTTGCGGTGCCGGCCACGACCGCGAGCGCCGCGAGGAGGGCGAGGGCGACAAGCGCAAACTTCCAGCGCATGTGCGGTACCTGTTCCGCCCACTACAAAAAAGATACCATTCTACTGGCGGTATTTCAGTGCCTGAACGCCGCCGAGACCCTTTATCGAGCCATATAACGTTTTATCTCGGGATGGAAAGCGTTTTGCCCACGGCGATTACAGGAGGAGGTATGTCTGCGGCGTCCCGCGTCGCCCTGGCCCTCCCCCTGCTCGTCCTCCTCGGTGCCGTCCTGGCCGTGACTGCGGCCGCTGGCCACGGCGGCACACACTCACAGCCACAACTCTCCGGCAGTGAGGACCCACCAGTGAGGATGGTGGTCGACCTCCGGTCGGACGGGAACGCCCGGTGGCGCGTCTCGACGACGTTCAATCTCACCACCGAGACCGAACGGGCCGCCTTCGAGGACCTGGCCCAGTCCTTCGAAGACGGCGAGATGTCGGCGCTGGGTCTCCAGGCGTTCCGCCGGGCCGGCACGAACGCCGACGCGGTGACCGAACGCGAGATGTCCATCGTCGGTGTCGAGCGCAACGCGACCGTCGGCAACGACACCGGCCGGCTGACAGTCGCGTTCACGTGGACCAACTTCGCCCGGACCAACGGCGACCGCCTCCAGGTCGGCGACGTCCTCGAAACCGGACCCGACGGCGGAACGTGGCTGCCGGGACTAGACTCCGGCGACACGCTCGTCGTGCGCGCCCCGGAAGGGTACGGCGTCGCGGCAGCCTCGACCGCACCCGAACGGCGCGAGAACCGGTCGGTCCTCGAGTGGACGGGTCCCGAGACGTTCGAAGCGGGCGACCTCCAGGCAGAGTTCACGGGCCAGGCTGCCCTCACACCGACCCCGACCCCGGGGCCCCCGGGTCGGTCCGTCCCCTGGCCGCTGGTGTTCGTGCTCGGCCTCGGGGGCGGCGCCGTGGTCGCATATCTGCTCGTTCGGAGCCGGGACGGCATCGACCTGCCGCCGGCCTCGGCCGGCGACGGAGACGACGGTGCGGCCAGCGGAGGCGGTGTTCCCGGGGACCCGGAGGACGCCACTGACCCCGACGGGACCGGGATTGGGTCCGAGGCAAGAGCGGACGCGGAGCCCGAAACCGCCACGGACGAGGGCGACGCTGAAGCGGAGACCGACGAGGCGCTGCTCAGCGACGAGGAGCGCGTCGAGCGACTGCTCGACCGGAACGGCGGGCGGATGAAACAGGCCACTATCGTCAAGGAGACCGGCTGGTCGAACGCGAAGGTCTCGCAGTTGCTCTCCTCGATGGGGGAGGAGGGCCGGATCGACAAGCTCCGAATCGGCCGGGAGAACCTCATCTCCTTTCCCGACGAGGATATCGCCGAATTCGAGGAGTAAGGAAACGCTTTCGGCCTAGCAGGCGGAAGGACTCGCCGTATGAAAATCCTGGTCACTGTCGCCGAGGAAGTCACTGTCGACGACGACTTCGAGATCGACGGCACCCGCGTCGACGACCGGTATCTCACCTACGACCTCAACGAGTGGGACGGGTACGCCCTCGAGGAGGCGGTCCAGCTGAGCGAAGCCCACGACGACGTGGAGGTCGTGACGGCGACAATCGGCCCCGAGCGCGTCGAGGAGACAGTCAGGCAGGCCCTCGCGAAGGGTGCCGACCGCGCGATCAGGGTCTGGGACGACGCCCTCGCTGGCGAGGTGCTCGACCCGGCCACGAAGGCGCACCTGCTCGCCGCCGTCGCCCGCGAGGAGGAGCCCGACCTGGTGCTCTCGGGTGTCCAGACCGGCGACGACGCCTTCGGCGCGACCGGGGTCGCGCTCGCCGAGCAACTGGACTTTGCGTGGGCCGCGGTCGTCAACGACCTCGAACTCGACCGCGAGGCCGGCGTCGCGAGCGTCCACCGCGAACTCGAGGGTGGCGTCGAGGAACTGACCGAGGTCGAACTCCCGGCCGTGTTCACCATCCAGACCGGCATCAACGAACCCCGCTACGCGAGCCTCAGGGGCATCCGGCAGGCACAGAGCAAGCCCCTCGACGCGAAGTCGCCCTCCGAGTTCGGGCTCTCGGTCGACGACCTCCCGCTCTCGCTGTCGGTCGCGTCGCTGTACGAGCCCGAGACCGAGAGCGACGTGACGCTGTTCGAGGGTGACGCCGACGAGACCGCGGCCGAGCTGGCCGAACTGCTCCACGACAGGGGGGTGAGCGCATGACCGTCCTCGCGGTCGCGGAGCACCGCCGCGGCGAGTTGCGCGACGTCAGCCTCGAACTCCTCACGGCCGGCCGTCACCTCGCGGACGCGACCGGCGGCGAGTTGCACGCCGCGGTCGTGGGCGGCGACGTCGAGCGGTACGCCGAGCAGTTGAACCGCGAGGGCGTCGACGCCGTCCACACCGTCGAGTACGGCGAGGAGTTCAACCACGACGTCTACGTCCAGGCTGCTGAGGCAGTCGTCGACGCAGTCGACCCGACCTACGTGCTTGCCCCCAACTCGGTCAACGGCCTCGACTACGTGCCCGCGCTCGCCGAACGGCTGGGCTGGCCGCTCGTGACCGACGCGGTCGGCCTCGACGCGGGCGACGGACTGACCGTCACGCGGGAACTGTACAGCGGCAAGGCCGAGGCCGAACTCGCCGTCGGGGGCGAACGAGCCGTGGTGACGATCCGGGGGGCAGAGTGGCCCGCCGCCGAGGGGACCGGCGACGCCACGGTCGAGTCCCACGACCTGGCCATCGACGAAACGGCCGTCCGGTCGACGGTGACGAGGTTCCAGAAGGTCGGCGCTGGCGACGTGGACATCACCGACGCCGACGTGCTCGTCTCGGTCGGCAGGGGCATCGAGGAGGAGGAGAACCTCGACTTGGTCTTCGAGCTGGCCGACGCCCTGGACGCCACCGTCTCGGCCTCGCGGCCCATCGTCGACAACGGCTGGCTCCCCCAGGACCGCCAGGTCGGCCAGTC
>PXSU01000076.1 GCA_003022745.1 Halobacteriales archaeon SW_9_67_25 | reverse complement strand
GAGATACCGACCGTCCGCAAGACCAGGCAGGCGCTGGGCCGGGTCGTGCGCTCGCCTGCGGACTTCGGTGCACGGGTCCTGCTCGACGCCCGCTACACTGAACGGGCCGAGATCGAGATGTCAGAGTACGCCGTCCGCGGGGCGTTCCCGCCCGAGGAACGGGCCGATATGATCGACGTCGAACCCGGGAAGCTGAAGTTCGGCCTGCTGAACTTCTACCGCGACATGGACGCCTACGACAGGGAGCCTCCGGCACCGTGAGACTCGGCCGTAGGGAGCGGCAGGTCACAGCGCCTCTGTGGCCTGTCCGGTGACGACACCGAGCAGAATCGAGAACAGTCCACGCGAGAGCGGATACCCGATACCCGCGGCCGAGAGCGTCGCGAACCCGACGACCGCGACGACGCCCGCGACCACCATCCCGAACATTCGGGTCCACACGTCACTGTCGTCGTCGCCGTTGCTATCGCCGTCGCCGTCGAGGACACCACTCCCGACGTCGGGTCCGTCTCCCATGGTCGAACGTGATTCCCCGCGATCAAAAGGGTCACCTCGAACCGGGGGATTTACTCCCGTCGCTCCGAACGCCGGCTATGACGCTGGTCGCGTTCGACTTCGACGGGACGCTCTCCGATTCGGAGATGACGGTCCTGCTTGGCGAGCAGTGCGACCGGGTCCGGACGGGCGAGGACGCCGTCGCCGAGCAGATGGCGGCCATCACCCGGCGAGCGATGAACGACGAGATCGGCTACGCCGAGAGTCTCCGGCGGCGGTGTGCCCTGCTGGAGGGACTCGCCCTCGCGGACGCACGGATGGCCTTCGAGGCGGTGACGCTCCGGCCCGGGGCAGCCGATGTACTCGCCCGCCTGCGCGAGGCCGGCGTCTACGTGGCCGTCCTCACGGGCGGGTTCGAGCACGGCGTCGCGGCGGCACTCGGGGCGGCGGACGTCGCAGTCGACGCGGTCGTCGCCAACCGCCTGCCCGCCGCCGACGGCCGACTGACCGGCGGGGTCGCGGGTCCGCTCGTCGCGGGCACCAAGGACGACGCCCTCGAGGTGCTCGTCGCCGCGACCGGCGAGACGCTGTCCGATACCGTCGCAGTCGGCGACGGCGCGAACGACCTGCCGATGCTCGAGGCCGCCGGCCTTTCAGTCGGGTTCGACCCGAAGCCGGCCGTACGACCTCGCCGTCGGATTTATATATCAAGACGAATACAAAACTAGAGTCGATGGACACCGCGTTCGTCAGCGACACGGGGGAGCTGGTCGAGCGAGTCTCGACGTTCGAGGACGACCGGTCGATCCGGGGAATTGTGATTCTCACAGCGGCCGAAACGGCACCCGAGCCCGCGGAGGTCGACCCGACGTTGCGAGACCTCTCGGTGCCGGTGTTCGGTGGCGTCTTCCCGGAGATACTCTACGAGGGCGAGAAGTACGACACCGGCGCCGTCGTCGCCGGGCTATCGGTCGAACCGTCAGTGACGGTCGTCCGCGGTCTGAGCGACGAGGGGACGGACGTCGACGCGGCGTTGCCGGCATATCCGGGGGACACGACGGCGTTCGTCCTCGTCGACGCGTACGCAACCCGCGTCGAGGACTTCGTCGGAAGCCTGTTCAACGCCTACGGCGTCGACATCAGCTACGTCGGCGGGGGTGCCGGGACGCTTGCCGAGGAGGGGCGTCCCTGCCTGTTCACGGGTGAGGGACTGCTCGCTGATGCGGCCGTCTTCGCGACGGTCGACTCACCGACCAGCGTGGGGGTCCGACTCGACGAGGAGATACTGCTGTCGTTGCCGGAACTCAACGAGAAACTCGCGACGGCCTGCAACCGCGTCGTCGTGCAAGACCAGTACGAGACCCAGTACCGGGAGCTGTTCGAGGAGGCGCCCGTGATGTTCGCGCTGACACGAGACGAGGGCGGCGACCTGGTGGTCGCGGACTGCAACCGCGAGTTCGCCGAAACCCTGGGATACGACCGCGCGGCGATCCGTGGCCGTCCGTTGCGGGACTTCTACACGGCGTCCGCCGAGCGCGCCCTCGAAGAGTGGGGGTACGAACAGGCCCTCGCCGGCGAGTTCGGGACCGCCGAGCGCACCCTCATGACGCGTTCGGGCAGGGAGCTCTCGACGCCCTCTTCGTGGACGTGACCGAACTGAAGCGGCGCAACCAGCAACTGACGGTCCTGAACCGCATCCTCCGGCACAACATCCGCAACGACCTGACGGCCATCGACGGTTATCTGGAGATGGCCATGGAGCTGACCGACGGGGAGGCCAACGAGCGCCTGTCGGACATCGCCAACAGGACCCGGAGCCTGCTCTCGACGACCGAGGTGGCCGACCGCGTCCGCCGGTCGCTCGACCAGACCGAGGTCGCCGAGCAGGACCTCGGCGAGGCCGTCGAAGTACTGGTTGAGCGTGCACGCGAGGACTTCCCGGGAGCGTCCATCGACGCCACCGTCCGGTCCGTGCCGGCCCGCGCGACCGCCGCCCTCGATTACGCGCTCTGGGAACTCATCCAGAACGCCTGCGAGCACGCCGGGGACGCGCCGGACATCGAGGTTGCCGTCCGGAAGAACGGCGAGCAGGCGATAGTCACCGTCACCGACAACGGCCCCGGCATTCCCGAGCAGGAACGGCGCATCCTCGAGCGCGGCGAGGAGACGAAACTCGACCACGGGAGTGGCCTCGGCCTGTGGCTGGTCTACTGGGTCCTCGAAAGCTCCGGCGGCGCCCTCGAGTTCGACTGCGACGACGGCACCGAGGTATCGGTGTCCCTCCCGCTCGCCGAGAGCGAGACCTGACCGCACCGGCCCGACGACAGCTTATAGGACACGGAGCGCGGACGGGGACACAATGCCCTCCGACACCGACCTGGGACGCCCGTTCGTCGCACACCTCGCAAAACGGACCGCAGTCGTGGTGGCTGTCGTCGTGGCGTGGTACTTTTCGAGACCGCTCTGGCACGGCCTCGTCTACTCGATGCTCTTTTCGCCCTCGGCAGCCGTCTTCCTGGGCGGGTCCCTGCTCGCTGCCCTGGTTCTGTGGTACGTCCCGCCCTCCCGGGTGGAGGCACCCGACGACGGCGGGTCGGTGACCGTCGAGATAGAGGGAGCGAGCGACGTTCGAATCGACCAGTTGTTGGCCGTCAAGGGGACTGCGCGGCGCAAACTCCGTCTCTTCGGGGTGGTCGTCGGCGTCCTGTTCGTCCTCTCGGTGCTCGTGGGCCTGCCTGCCGGCGCCCTCGAACAGCGGACGCTCGCCCAGCAGACGACGGCCGACGCGACCGAACTCGAGGAGTTCCCGCAGGCCAACCCCGACAACCCGCGGGTGGTCCCGCGGGAGGTCTCGGACATCACCACGCGGGGCTCGGTCTCGTACCGCACGCACCGCCTCGGGCCCAGCGACATCGCCCGCAAGGAGGACGGCTCGCTGGGGTGGTCCTACGCCATCCAGCCCGACGGGTTCCGGAACCGCGTGGTCGAAAACCAGCGCGGCGTCCTCATCACCGGCATGACCAGCCTCGACGACCGTCCTATCGACGTCCACGAGGAGGACTTCGAGTACGGCCAGGGGATGTTCCTCCACCGGTCGGCCGACTGGCGGCTCAAATCGACGGACTACATCGCGCGGTACAACGACGAGGCTGTCGAGTTCAGCCACGACGGCCGGCCCTACATGTACTACGCCAAGACGGGCCACGAATGGCACCTGACGCCGTTCCCACACACGACACCGACCTGGGACGGCGGCGCCCTTGTCCACCCCGACGGGACGGTCGACCACCTCTCGCCTGCCGAGGCACGGGACAACCCCATTCTCGACGGGCAGCGCCTGTACCCGCTGACGCTGGCCCGCTCGGAGATGGGCTCGCTCGGCTACCGGAACGGCATCGTCAACCAACTGCCGGTCGTCGGCGCCCACGAGGGGGAGGTCGAAATCGCCGGCCTTCCCGCGGGCACATCCAACAGCCAGCCCTTCGTCATCGACCTCGCGGGCGAACAGATGTCATACGTGACAGCCATGGAGCCCTACGGTGAGGACACCCGCGGGCTCGACGAGGTGTGGTTCGCCGACGCAGAGACCGGCGAGTACACCTTCTTCGGGACAGACGAGGCGACGCTGACCGGCCCCGAGCGGGCGATGGGCATCGCGCGGTCGGCCGACTCCCGGACCAACTGGGGCGAGAACTTCGTGGTTACCGAACCCGTCCCGGTGACCGTCGAGGGCGACCTGTGGTGGCACATCAAGGTCGCACCCACCGACTTCACCGACGTCACCCGGAACGTCTTCGTCAACGCCGAGAGCGGCGAGGCCGTCGAAATCAACGACGACGCGGCCATCCGCTCGTTCATCAGCGGGAACGTCTCCGGGGTCGGCACCGAACCCGGCCAGGACCGCTCGACCGGGACCGACGACCGCGATGGCGGCGGGGGCGACGGCCCCGCCTACTACATCGTCGTCACCGACGAGAACGGCACCGTCGTCGAGCGTATCCCCGTCGGATCCGACCAGGACACGCGGATCGTTCCTGCCGGCAGAGAGGGGAACCGGACCGCCAGCGACGCGGGCTGATACTGTCGGCTATAATCCCGTGAGAGATTTCGACCCCCCGTGGGGTCGAATATCTTCACGTAGTTATAGCCGTCAGTATGAGTTTTACACCCACTGACACGTCGGTGTGCAAAACGAAGACCCGATCCGGGGGAATGGGTACGACAATAACGGACCGATGGGAAGACGGTTCGATCCAGTTTGTCGCCGAATAATCCGGGCGTCTCATACGGATTGCTGTCGTTCATTACTGGATCGACCGCACGCTGTCCTGCGGTCGACCTGGAAAATAGCTACAGCAATCCGTATCACACCCCGTTAGTCTGGCTGCAGTCTGACCGTGATACCGTCCGGGTCGCGATCAGTCCCCGGAGTGGCCACCGAGTTTCGACAGCGCGGAGAAGGTCTTCTGTCGGACCTGTTCGTCCTCGGTGCTGTCCAGAAGCGACTGGAGACGGCGGGCGGTCTCCTTGTCTCCGACCTTGCCGAGTACGAAGACTGCTTGCCCGCGGACATCGCTGTCGGCGTCTTCGTCCTCTGCGATTGCGAGCAGCTGGCGTTGGACGTGGGAGCCGCCGATTTCGGCGAGGCTGGTGGCGGCGAACTGCCGGGTCATCCCCTCGCCCTCCTGGATCGCCTCGACGAGCGCGTCGACGGCCTCGTGGTTCTGTGGGTCGTCCATGACCCGGCCGAGCAGCCAGGCGGTGTTCCGGCGCTGGGCGGTCTGTGTGCTCTCCGCAGTATCTCGACGAGCGGCCCGACAAGTGACGTTGATCGACAGCGAGTCCAGCAGCGCCTCGCGCTCGGCGGCCTCCCGGTCGAGCAGACTCTCGAAGGCGCGGTCCTCGGCCCGGCTCATAGGGTGACGACGTCCAGGATGTGCACGATGTTGCCGTCGCCCAGCACCGCGGTCCCGGAGAGACCGGGTGTGCCACTCAGTAGCCCTTCGAGTGGCTTGACCACGACCTCCTCCTGTGCGTTGACGGCGTCACACTTCAGGGCGACCTGTCGCTCGGACTCGCGGATGCGCACGAGCATCCCCTCCTCGATCTCGCCCTCGACACCGAACTCGACTTCCTTGTCGAGTTCCCGCGCCAGGTCCCGCACCATCCGGGGGAACTTCCCGACGACCTTCTTCAGCGGGATGAGACGCATGTCCATCACCGTGTTCTGGAGGTTCGCGGTGATCTTGTCGTCTTTGATCAGCGTCTCGCCCGCCATCGTCACGACGTCGGGGTCGCACTCGCCGACCCGCTCGAGGGCCTCGCGGCCGTTGCGCGCCTCCCCGACCACGTCGATACCGCCCTCTTCGAGGATGTCCGAGATGACACTCCGCATGAAGTGGGAATCGTCTGCAACCACTGCACGGGGACGCGCACGCGACATCAGTCTCTCACCTGTCCTCGGCGGTGTCTCGACCGGCGTCGTCGCCGATGGAGCGGGTCCGACATCGACTCCATTGTCAGTATGATGGTGTGGCCAGCGCCCCGATAAAGACACCGACCCGGTAATCAAATCTGATAGCACGGGAGCCAGGTTTACGTCGTTGCGAGGGAGTCTTTCGACCACCGGAAGCCGGGGAGCGCAACCGATGCCAACAACGAACGGACAAGTACTCGAGTTCACACTGGGCGAGGAGACCTACTGCGTGAGTATCGACTACGTGACAGAGATAGTCGGTCCGACAGTCGTCTTCGACATCGCCGCCGAGGGCGAGGGCCGGCGGATCATCGTCTACGATCCCGAGATCGTCGAGGACCAGGCGGCCGCCGGGTGGCTGGTCGACGAGGTACACCAGGTCGTCACGGTCGACGAGGCGGACGTCGACGAGTCCCCCGCAGACGGGGACGACGCCATCACTGGCGTCGTGAAGCGTGGCGAGGGCGAATTCGTCATCTGGGTCGACCCCGCGGCCGTGCACGCGGAGTAACACCAACACTTTTCTTTCCGGCCAGCCGAGAAGTTCCTATCCGTATGAGCACGATCGAACTGACGAAAACGGGCATCGAGGGGCTCGACGACATCCTCAACGGGGGAATCGTCAAAAACTCCACGACGCTCATCAGCGGCAATCCGGGGGCTGGCAAGAGTATCCTCGGGCTCCAGTACATCTACAACGGGGTGGAGCTGTTCGACGAGAAGGGGATCTACCTCACCTTCGAGGAAAACGCGGCGGACCTGCGCGAGGCCGCCGAGTCTATCGGCTTCGAAAACTGGCAACAGTACGTCGAGGACGGACAGATAAACGTCTACGACAAGCAGGTACTGCTCCGGGAGAACGACTTCGGCGCGGCACTGGATATCCTGCTGGAGGACCTCGACAACGAGGAGTACGAGCGACTGGTGCTGGACTCGCTGACGATGTTTCAGCTGTTCTTCGAGAGTGAGCGCGAGAAGCGGACCTACCTGCTGAAGTTCACGGATATCCTCAGCGAGAACAACCTCACGACCCTGATGACGAACGAACAGGGGACTGTCTTCCCCGGGACCGATATCGGGTTGGAGAACTTCCTGACCGACGGCAACATCTACCTCCTGCAGACCCCGACCGACTCGGGGGTCAACCGCTACGTCTGGGTGGCCAAGATGCGCAAGCAGAACATCGACTCCGACATCTTCCCCATGGAGATAACCCAGGGGGGACTCACCGTCCACAAGAACGCCAGCGCGTTCTCGATGATGGGCGAGGACGAATCGCCGCTCTGATAGCAGTTACTGGCCCGTTATTGCTGCGTAAAACGCCCGTCTCCGCAGCCAGGACGTCCGAAATTCCCCGTTCCAGACGACAGCTATCGGGGCCCCGTCCGACACCATTTCAAAGTTCGATAGTTTTATCAAAGCGGTAATTCAACACCTGAGAACGGATGGCTTCGGAGGAGTTGCTCCAGACGCTGGGGAACAAATACAGCGCAGAGATCCTCGAGGCGACGGACGAGCCCCAGTCGGCACAGGAACTGAGCGACGAGCTGGGTATCCCGATCGCCACCTGCTACCGGCGCATCGACGAGTTGACCGAACACGACCTGCTCGAGCTCCACGACAACATCCTCTCCGACGACAGGCGCCGGATCAAGATCTATCGGCGCAACGTCGACGCGGTCCACGTCGAGTTCGACGAGCCACTCGCCGTCGATATCGACGAACGGACCGAGGTGGCCAACAAACTGGACGAGGCCTGGCGGACGCTCTCCGAGAGCTGACGGCGTCTGTGGGCGAGTGTGCTATCAGCTGTGAGTTCTACCGGCCGCTCGATTATCAGAAGAGATATTTCCACAGATGGATTTAATTTCGGGTGTGTACAATTGCCGGTTGGTGCCACTGATAGTCGAGATCCTGTACGCGGTGTTGACGCTCGTGTCCGTCGCGGCCGGACTGACGATGGTCGGGATGGGGATCCGTGCGTACGCCCAGACGTCGCGCACCGCGATGTTGCACATCGCCGTAGGGTTCTGGCCGTGGCCGGCGCAGCCGCGACGATGATCAGCGCGTTTCTCATGGGATTCGAGGGGGTCAGGTCGCTTCTGCTGGTCAACAGTGGCTTCACCACGTTCGGGTTCCTGTTCGTGATGTACAGCCTCGTCACCTACGAGTGACCCCCTGGTCCTCGCGCGACAGAAATCAGTATCGAGTCCCGACGCGTGCGACCTGGAGTGCGTTCTCGAACGTGAGTATCAACGTCTCCTGTCTTCTAACCCAGATTTTCACGAGTGATAATCCGTGGAACAGGCTTATTAGTATGGTCTGGGAAGTGTCAAGATACGTCTGGCACATCAGGCGAGATACCAATGGAATCGAAACTGCCACACAACGGAGACAGGGGCCAGGTCGGCATCGGGACGCTCATCGTGCTCATCGCGATGGTGCTCGTCGCTGCAATCGCCGCGGGCGTCCTCATCAACACGGCCGGCTTCCTGCAATCACAGTCCGAACAGACCGGCCAGTAGTCCAGTTCGCAGGTCGCCGACCGACTCCAGGTCGTCAACACCGTCGGTGACAACGTCCAGAATCAGCGCGTTCACACGGTCAACATGACGGTGAAGAAGGCACCCGGCGCCGACGACGAGATCGTCGACCTCGTACACCAGCAACGAGGGTCGCCGGAAGCCAACTTCAGTACGACGACGATCCAGGACGACGACGGTTCGATCGCCGACAGTACCGTGATCAACAGCCAGGAGGACAGGGCCGTCGTCACGCTCGACGTCGGCGCGGGTGACAATGTCACGACCAGCGACGGCAACACGAGTGCGAGTCAGATCAGTGCGCTCGACGAGGGCGACGAGGCGACCGTCGAGACCACGACCCAGGCTGGCGGCGAGACGACCGTGACCCTGGACTGTGCCCGACTCGAGTGGGTATCTGGCGCACTCATCTTGCTCGATCTCGGCTTCTACGATTCTATCGGGCGCGCTGGGAAGTCGAATTGCTGTTCAAGGAACTGAAATCGCGGTTCGGCTGTTGCTGTGGGCGTCGCAGAATCCAAATCCACACAGGGAACGGTTACGCGGCCAGGTTGAATCGGGTGAGTTCGCCTTTGATCGCCACTAAACTAGAACGGATGTCACAACCGGTGACAATGACTTCTATTCGATGCGTTGATCGAAAGCTATCCAGATGAGGCGCATACCCTATCATGGCTCTGCCAAAAGGTTTTATTAACCGGTTGCAGTCTCTCTCTCTATGGACGATACCTTGACACGGCTTCGGGAGATTCGACAACCTCCATTGTTGTTATATATTTTCCTGCTGGTGCTGACGCCGGTTGCCTTCGTCCTTGCATTCCCGTTCGGACTGGATATCCTGCCGGATACTGTTCTGGAGGGGCTGTATCTGTTACTCGCAGTGGTGATTGCGGTTCCGGTTCGACGGCTCGAAATCGGCGTGTTGGAGAACGCGTGGTTGATTTTCCTGTTGGGTCGGTATATCGACTTTCTCGACGAACTGTTCGTCGAGCCCGAACCGATTGTCGAGCCGTACCTGAGCGGTTTCTTCATGATCGTCAGTTTCTCTCTCCTCATGTTCGGCACGGTTATGCTCCTCGGGGAGCGACGGGAGAGGCTCGAGACACTGGAAGCGCGCAACGAGGAGTTAGATTTAAAGAACAAGGCCATCGAGGAAGCCCCGATCGGCATCACGATTGCCGACATGACGAGGGATGACGAACCGTTGATGATGGTCAACGAGGGATTTTCCCGAACCACTGGCTATGACGCCGAGGAAACCGTCGGCAGAAACTGTCGATTCCTCCAGGGCGAGGACACATCCGAACAGAAAGTCGCACGGATGCGAGAAGCGATCGACGCCGGCGACTCCGTGCAGGTGACCCTACGAAACTACCGGAAAGATGGGGACCTGTTTTGGAACGAAATCACCCTCGCACCGCTGGAACGGGACGGGACCATCCCGAATTACGTCGGCTTCCAGCAGGACAAGACCGACGAGGTCGAGTACGAACACCAACTCCAGGAGCAGCGTGACAATCTTCGGTTGCTCGGTCAGATGGTTCGCCACGACATCCGAAACGATTTGCAAGTAGTGAGAGGCCAGTTCGGATTGCTCCAAGAGCACGTTACCGAGGAAGGCAAGGCACGTCTCCAGACAGCTGAGGAGCGAACCAAGGACGCCATCGAACTCACGACGATGGCACGGGAGTTGACAGAGGTCATGCTGAACGACGACCCCGGTCGGAAACCAATCGCTCTCGTTGACTCACTCGACAGCCAGATCGACGAGGTTCAGTCAGCCTTCGATACCGCGACGATTGATCGGAATCGGCCCATCCCGGACGTATCGGTGATGGCCGACGAGATGCTGGATTCGGTGTTCCGCAATATCCTGAAAAACGCCATCCAGCACAACACTGCCGACGTTCCGGAAGTCACTGTCTCGGCAACAGCCGAAAAAGATTGCGTCAGAGTACGCATCGCCGATAATGGCCCCGGTATCCCCGACAGCCAGAAAGACGATATTTTCGCCGAGGGTGAAATGGGCAGTGAGAGCACGGGGACGGGAATCGGAACCTACCTCGTCGAGACGCTCGTGACACGATACGGTGGCGATGTGTGGATCGAAGACAATGACCCGGACGGTGCTGTCTTTGTCGTCGAACTGCCGATAGCCGAGTGAGATGCGTGAAACAAAACGAGGCGTAGTGCTGAACTCATGCTCCATATTTTGCGCGATACCCTCTGACAGTATCAGTCGACCAGTGGTTGTTTCGCCAGGTCAAGCAAGAGTCACTATCGTTCCTCGCTATCCAGCACGCGGATCTGGTCGCCCCGGACCGTGACGGGAATGGGAACGGTCGCCTCGTAGAGTTCGACGGTGACCTGGTCTTTGCCCTCGTCGATGCGCTGGACCTGGGCTTTCTCGCCCTTGAACGGGCCGGCGACGAGTTCGACGATATCGCCCTCGGCGATACCCTCAACGTCCGGTTTGGGCGAGAGGAAGTGCTCGACCTCCGAGAGGCCGCTCTCGCCGGGGACAACCCCGCGCATGTGCGGGATTTCGTCCTCGATACGCTCGAAGACGGCATCGCTATCCGCCTCGACCATCACGTACGAGGTCAGCGAGTCCGGTGCCAGCGCGGCGTGGACCGACTCCTCCTCGCGGTTCATGATCATGTCGGCGACGGTGCGTTCCTGGCTGGCCGTGGTTTTGACCGCGTAGATCCCCATTACGGACCACCCGGGAGGACGAACATGAACACGTAAATCAGAAAGCCCATGAACCCGACGAGGCCGATGCCGACCCCGGCGATTTTCGCCACCTGCGAGAACTCCTGCCAGGAGGGCGTGCTCGCCAACTTGAGCACGCGAACGTACGAGCTGAGGTCTGTCGGCGTCTTCATGCGGGAGGATTGCCACTCGGCGCTTTTCTACCTATCGGTGTCCGTGGTCCCCGTCCCGTCGAGTGACATTCCGTCGGGGCGCTTTTGTCCCTCCGAGTCGTGGACGACCGTCCCCTCTGAATCGACCGGTTCGTAGCTGTCCCGTACGGCGATGGCTTCCTCTAGTTCCCGGACGGCCCGATCCTTGAGAGTGCGTGCCAGCTCCTCGGCGTCGGTACGGGAGATATCCCGACCGAGCCCCTCACACTCGTGGGCGCGGACGACCCCTTCCCGGTCGACCACGCTCCCCATCGGTTCGGTCCGACCGGCCGGCTGCTGGTCATCCGCGGCCGCTCCGCTCGCCTCGTTGGCCCCGCCGTCGGCCGCGAGCGACCCAACGGAAAAAGGGTATGTCCGGCAGATAAGCGGTCGGTCCGGGTGGACCGTGCAGGCCCCGCTCCCGTCGGTCTCCTCGTAGAACACGCAATCCCCACAGTCGTCTGTCTGGAGTGCCCACTCGAAGGTCTCGCCGGTCCCGCCATCGAGCCCGTACGGCATCGGCCGGGCCACGTCCCGCCAGTCGTATGCCGCCTCGGACGCGCTCGCGTCGTCGCCGCCCTCCGTCTCTGCTGGGGTCCCCGCCGTCTGGAGGCGGGCCACTTCGTCGGGGAAGACCGTCGCAGTGTGGTCCTCGACGCCGTCGCCTGTTTCGACGGCCTTGCAGCAGCCACCACACCGGGTACACTCGAAGCCGATGGACTCGATGGCGTCGGCGAGTGTCCCGACGTCGAGCGCCCTGGCCCGGTCGAGTTCGACCTCAAGAGAGGGCATTCAACCGTGGTGACGCCGCACCAGCGAGCGGTGACGACGACCGATATCGAGCGACCCTTCGTCGTCGAGTTTTTCGCCGAACCAGATGACGTAGCCGTTACAGTCCTCGATGGCGAACTGCGTCCAGCCGAAATCCGTCTCGTGGAGGTCGTCGACGATGTCGACGCCGGCGTCCGCGAGATCGTCCCGGAGCCTCTCGGCGTCGTCAACGTCGAGGTAGAGGGCGAGCGACCCTCCGATGGAGGCCCCATCGAGCGCCGGGATCTTTTCGATCAGCGAGGCCCGTTCCTGGAACATCAGCGACGCGTCGCCGATGGCGACCTGGGCCCACCAATCCTCTTCGTCGTCCTCGGGAAGCGTGGCCTCGACCTCCGCGTCGAAGACGCGTTCGTACCACTCCACCGTTTCCGCCAGGTCCTCCACCATCAGATCCGGTGTCAGCGAATTGACTGTCACTGTCTCACCTGCGTGTGGGTACGGGGTCGGGTTGCAAAACGGTTTGGGGGCCAGCGAGTTCCCCCGCGCGTCGGGAATCGAAACCGTATTTGAAGATGGTCACGTGGGTTCCGATAGAGCCACGGACAGACTCGCTGACTCACCACACACCATGACAGCTGTCGACAACGTCTACAGAGTACACTCGACGATCGAGGTACCCTACGAGGACCTGGACCGGTACCTCGAGTCGCCGACGCTACCCGAGGGCATCGACCGCCTCGACGTCACTCGCCGGGGTAACCAGCTGTTCCTCGAGTCGATCTCGGCCGACAACTCCGTCGGCAAGTACACCCCGACTGCAACGCTCCGGGCGACGGTGACCGACACGCGCATCTACGAGTACGACGGCGTGCGCTCGCGCACCGAGCCTTCGACCCCCGACGACACGGAGCCGTCTTCGACGGTCGAAACGTTCGCGAACTTCAAGGGCCGGCTCGGCACCGTCATCAAGAACCGGGCGCTCCGCGGGGAGATGTTCGCCGTGCTACACGATATTGCCGGCCTCGCCGACCGCGGACGGCTGACCGCTATCGTCGGCCGGGACGGCACCCTCGAAGCCGTCTCCGTCAAGGACGGCGAGGATGTCCCGGCAGTCATCGAGGTCACCGAAAGCGAGGGGGAACAGGCTGCTGCGGACGCACCCGACTGGCAGAACATGCGCACCTGACCGTGCCGACTGGAACCGCAGACGCCCTCCTCCGGGCGTTCGTCGAGTCCGACGCCTCCCCGCACGGCAAGTGGTGGGTGGACGTCCCGGTCGGACTCTCGCTGGGCGAGGAGGAGTACGCCGTCCTCGACGCGGTCTGTCTCACCTCACGCGAGCAGGAGCTTCCGGAGGTGTATCCGGAACACACCGGCACGCCCTACGTCGTCCATCCCGGCGACGACCAGGCGGGCCTCTCGAAGGCCGACAACTTCCGGACGCTACGCGAGGGTGACACGTTCGTCGAGGAGCGTGCCGTCCTCGTCGCCGTCGACCCCGGTGCCTCCTCGGTGGGTGCCGTCGGCGAACTGCTGGCCTACCGCGAACTCCTCGAGGCGGACTGGGACTGGGAAATCGAGGAATTACTGCTCCTCAGCGACGAGGGCAGCGCACACGTCAACCACGTCTGCCAGCAGCTGGGCGTGCGGGCGATGCGGGTGGCATAGACGGACAGTCCATAACCACCCTTAGGAGATGCGACAGGTAAAGACGGACAGAAAATCCGTTTCGGACGACCTCTCCGTCGTTCGCGGTCCGGACGGCCTCGACGCCACGAGACAGTCTGAGCCGGAGGCATGAGGCTGCTGGCCGACGAACACGTCCGTGCGACCGCGTCACACCGCGGGCGCGAAACGCGGATTTTTTAAGTACGGACGGGGGAGTAACCGGCACAGTCTAGTGGCGCGACGCGGAAGCGTCACGGTATGACAGTCAGCGTGCTCGTGCCGTCGTCCCTCTGCCGGGAGGCCGAAGACAAACGCGAGGCGACTCGCAAACTCGGCTCGGTGGCCCGCGCGGCCGCCGTCTTCCGGGTCGACCGGCTCACAGTCTTCCCCGACCCCGATGGGGAGGGCAGGTGGGGCGGCGGGTTCGTCGAAACCGTGTTGCGGTACGCCGCCACACCCCCCTACCTCCGAAAGGAGGTCTGGGACAGGCGGGACGAACTGGAGTACGCTGGTGTCCTGCCGCCGCTCCGCGTGCGTTCACGGACCGGCTCCGGATCCGAGGGTTCGGGGTCGTCAAGACAGGGAATCGTGACCGAGGTCGGATCTGACGGGCGCGTCCGGGTCAATTGCGGACTGCAACACCCGGTCTCCCTGCCGGTCCCCTCCGGAATGGAGGTGCCCGACGAGGGGGAGGATACGGCACTCGACCGCGACGATGCTGGCCTCGCCATCGCCGCCTCGCGGCACGGCGAGTCCGTCGACGTGGCCCGTCTCGGCCAGCTGGTCGAGGCGGTCCGCGAGAGCGGTCGGGGCGCCGACCCGGAGATGACGGTCGCGTTCGGTGCGCCCGAGCGTGGCCTCCCGGAGATACTCGGCAGCGGCCCGGCCGGCGACAGGGGTACAGTCCCCGCCGCCGGTCCCGGGACCGCCGGAGAGACCGGCGCGACGAACCGGTTCGACCGATGGCTGAACACGGTTCCGAACCAGGGCAGCGAGGCCGTCCGCACCGAGGAAGCGGTGTTCGCGACCCTCGCCTGCCTGACCCTCACGGAGTGAGACCATGCCACAACCAGAAAGACCACGCAAAGGCTCGCTGGGCTTCAGCCCACGCAAGCGCGCGGCCGACGAGACGCCGCGCTTCGGCAGCTGGCCCGACGACGACGGCCAGCCGGGGCTGCAGGGCTTTGCCGGCTACAAGGCCGGTATGAGCCACGTCGTGATGATCAACGACGAGCCCGACTCCCCGCGGGAGGGGATGGAAGAGACCGTCCCGGTGACGGTCGTAGAGACACCCCCGATGCGGGTCGTCGCGCTGCGAGCCTACGAAGACACCCCATACGGCGCGCGTCCGCTCACGGAGGTCTGGGCCGACGAGTTCCACCCGGAACTCGACCGCGCTCTGGACGTCCCGGAGAGCCACGACGCCGACGCCACCGAAGAACAGATCCGCGACGCACTCGCCGAGGGCGAGTTGGCGGACGTCCGTGCGATTACGCACACCGTCCCCGACAGCCTGGCGGGCGTGCCGAAGAAACGACCCGACGTGATGGAGAACCGCGTCGGCGGCGGCTCCATGGAGGAGCGCGTCGACTTTGGCCTCGACGCCCTCGGCGACGCGGAGTACACCGTCACCGACGTGTTCCGCGCCGGCGAGTACGCCGACGTCGCGGCCGTCACGACGGGCAAGGGCACCCAGGGGCCCGTCAAGCGCTGGGGCGTCCAGAAGCGCAAGGGCAAGCACGGCCGCCAGGGCTGGCGCCGGCGCATCGGCAACCTCGGCCCGTGGAACCCCTCGCGGGTCCGTTCGACGGTCCCCCAGCAGGGCCAGACGGGCTACCACCAGCGCACCGAACTCAACAAGCGGCTGATCGACCTCGCCGAGGACGACGTCACCGTCGACGGCGGATTCGTCAACTACGGCGAGGTCGACGGACCACACGCGCTGGTGAAGGGCTCGGTTCCGGGTCCCGAGAAGCGCCTCGTGCGCCTGCGCCCGGCAGTGCGTCCGAACGACCAGCCGCGCCTCGACCCAGAGGTGCGGTACGTCTCGCAAGCAACCAATCAGGGACACTAGTATGCAGGCAACAGTACGCGACCTGGACGGCGAGGGTTCGGGGGAAGTAGAACTCCCCGACATCTTCGGAACCACGTTCCGCCCGGACCTGATCCGGCGGGCCGTCCTCGCCGCCCAGGCAAACCGGAAACAGGACTACGGCGCCGACGAGTACGCGGGTATGCGAACGCCGGCCGAGTCGTTCGGTAGCGGGCGTGGCCTCGCCCACGTCCCGCGCGAAGGTGGTCGTGCCCGGCGCGTCCCCCACACGGTCGGGGGTCGCACGGCACACCCGCCCAAAGCGGAGAAAGACCACTCGCGTGGCATCAACGACAAGGAGCGCAAACTGGCCGTCCGATCGGCCGTTGCGGCCACGGCCGACGCCGACGCCGTCGCGGAGCGGGGTCACGTCTTCGACGAGGAAACCGAGTTGCCCGTCGTCGTCGACGACGCGTTCGAGGACCTGACCAAGACGCAGGACGCCGTCGAGGCGCTGCAGGCACTGGGCGTCCACACGGATGTCGAGCGCGCAGACCAGACGAACACGAAGGCCGGCCGCGGGTCGACCCGTGGTCGCGGGAACCGGCGACCGACGTCGGTACTGGTGGTCACGAGCGAGGAGCCCTCGCGGGCCGCACGCAACCTCGCCGGCGCGGACGTGACGACCGGCCGGGAAGTCGATGCCGAGGACCTCGCTCCGGGCGGCCAGCCCGGGCGGCTGACCGTCTGGACCGAGAGCGCACTCGCAGAGGTGACAGAGCGATGACGATCAAACACCCGTACGTCACGGAGAAAGCCGTCGACAAGATGGACTTCGAGAACAAGATGCAGTTCGTCGTCGACATCGACGCGAACAAGAACGAGATTGCGACTGCCGTCGAGGAGCGTTTCGACGTGACGGTGCTGAAGGTGACGACGATGGTGACGCCACAGGGCGAGAAGAAGGCGACAGTCCAGCTCTCCGAAGACGAGGACGCACAGGAGATCGCCTCCAGGATCGGGGTGTTCTGAGAATGGGACGACGCATCCAGGGCCAGCGGCGCGGTCGTGGCTCGCCCACGTTCAGGGCACCCTCGCATCGCTACAAGGCCGATCTCTCGCACCGGAAGGTCGAGGACGACGACGGCGACGTCGTCTCCGGGACGGTCGTGGACATCGAACACGACCCGGCTCGGTCGGCACCCGTCGCGGCCATCGAGTTCGAGGATAGCGAGGGACAGAGTCCCTCTGACAGCCGGACGGAGTCCGGCGATGGCGACCGTCGGCTGGTGCTCGCGCCCGAGGGCGTGGGCGTCGGCGACGAGATCCAGGTCGGCGTCTCGGCGGCCATCGAACCCGGGAACACCTTGCCCCTCGCGGAGATTCCCGAGGGCGTGCCCGTCTGTAACGTCGAGGCAAACCAGGGCGACGGCGGCAAGTTCGCCCGCGCTTCCGGCGTGAACGCGACGCTGATGGCCCACGAACGCAACGTCGCGGTAGTGCAGTTGCCCAGCGGCGACGTGAAACGGCTCGACCCGCAGTGCCGGGCCACCATCGGCGTGGTCGCCGGCGGCGGCCGGACGGAGAAGCCGCTGGTCAAGGCCGGCAACATGTACCACAAGGCGAAGTCACGCGGCATGAAGTGGCCGAGCGTCCGGGGCGTGGCGATGAACGCCGTCGACCACCCGTTCGGTGGCGGCGGCCGCCAGCACCCCGGCAAACCAAAGTCGATCTCGCGGGACGCCCCCCCGGGACGGAAGGTGGGCGACATTTCCTCGCGGCGCACCGGCCGCGGTGGTAACGAATGAGTTCCGACTACCAGATCGGCCACGAGGGTGAGTTCACCTACCGTGGCCACACGCTTGAGGAGTTGCAGGAGCTGAGTGTCGAGGATGTCGCGGAACTGCTCCCCGCTCGACAGCGGCGAACCATCGAACGCGGCCTGTCCGTCGAACACGAGAAACTCCTCGAATCGGCCCGCGAGGCCGGCGAGGAGGAGACGGCCAACAACCCGATCCGGACCCACCTCCGGGACATGCCGATCCTCCCGGAGATGGTCGGGATCACGTTCGCGGTCCACAACGGCCAGAGCTTCGAGCGCGTGCGAGTCGAGCCGGAGATGCTGGGCCACTACCTCGGGGAGTTCCAGCTCACCCGACAGGACGTCGAACACGGCCAGGCCGGCATCGGAGCGACACGCTCCTCGAAGTTCGTACCCCTCAAGTAACATGGGAATCAGCTACTCAGTCGACGCGGACCCGGACACGACGGCGAAAGCGATGCTCCGGGAGCGTCAGATGAGCTTAAAGCACAGCAAGGCCCTCGCCCGCGAGATCAAGGGCATGACGGCCGGCGAGGCCAGGGCGTACCTCGAAGCGGTCATCGAGGGCGAGCAGGTCGTTCCGGTCAAACAGCACAACGCCAACGTCGGTCACAAGAGCAACATCGAGGGCTGGGACGCCGGCCGCTACCCCGAGAAACCGGCCGGGGCATTCCTCGATTTGCTCGAGAACGCCATCGGGAACGCCGACCACCAGGGTTTCGAGGGCGAGACGATGGAGATCATGCACGTCGCCCCCCACAAGGTCGGCGAGAGTCGCGGCCGGCAGCCCCGCGCGATGGGCCGGGCCTCCGAGTGGAACACCCCGGAGATCGACGTCGAACTCATCCTCGAAGAAACGGGAGGTGAGGAGTAGATGGCCGACGAACAGCAGTTCATCGAGGACGGCCTCCAGCGCACCCGGATCGACGAGTTCTTCGCCGACGAACTGGGCCGTGCGGGCTATGGCGGCATGGATGTCGCAAAGACCCCAATGGGAACCCAGATCGTCCTCAAGGCGGAAAAGCCCGGCATGGTCATCGGCAAGGGTGGAAAGAACATCCGGAAGATCACCGACACCCTGGAGACGGAGTTCGAGCTGGACGACCCGCAGGTTGACGTCCAGGAGGTCGACGAGCCGGACCTGAACGCCCGCATCGTCGCAGACAGGCTGGCGAACGCCTTAGAGCGGGGCTGGTACTTCCGGAAGGCCGGCCACACCACCATCGACCGCATCATGGAGGCCGGCGCGCTGGGCGCCGAGATCGTCCTCTCCGGAAAAGTGACGGGCGCACGCTCGCGCGTCGAGAAGTTCAACCGCGGATACATCAAGCACAACGGCGAACCCGCCGAGGAGATCGTCGACCACGGCGTCGCCACCGCGGTGATGAAACTCGGCACGATCGGCGTGCAGGTAAGGATCATCCCGCCGGACGCCGAGCTCCCCGACGACTTCGAGATCTACGAGGACGTCGACGTCTCCGACTACGTCGAGGAGGCAGAGGGCGTCGACGAACTCCTGGCCAGCGAACCCGACGAGGGGGATGGCGAGGAAACCGGGCCGGCAATCGGTGCCCCGCCCGAAGACGAAGAGGGAACCGACGTGACCGGCGACGGCGAACCGGCGGCCGAGGAAGCCCCCGAGGAAGAAGTCGTCGACGAAGAGGTCGGGGAACCGGACGTCCCCGACGAGGAAGACGTCGAGGAGGAACTCGACGACCTCGCGGCCGACGTCGACGAGGAACTCGACGAGGAGACCGAAGCCGAGGCCGAGGAACTGATGGACGAGATGGATGAGGCAGACGTCGAAGTGACCGGGGCCGACCAGGAGGGTGAGCGATGACGATACTGCACCCCGCGGAGATCCGCGATATGACGCCGGTCGAGCGACAGGAAGAACTGGACGCGCTGGAGACAGAACTGCTCAACGAGCAGTCGGTCATCGCGGCAGGCGGGATGCCCGAGGACCCGGGTCGCATCAAGGACCTCCGGCGGACAATCGCCCGCATCAAGACGATCCAGCGCGAGGAAGGCGACATCGGCGAGACGGCCGGGGAGGCCGAGTGATGGCGGTAACGCCCGGGACGCTCGTCCGGCACGAACTCGCCGGCCTGGACGCCGAGGTGGTCTCGGCGTCGAACCCCGACCTCGTCGGGGTCGCCGGCAGGATCGTCGCGGAGACGACGAAGACGCTCGGCATCGAGCGCAACGCGAGTGGCGAAAAGACGGCACGGACAGACGGAGTCTCCCGGGTCTCGCAGGTGCCCAAGGCCGCTGCGACGTTCGCGTTCGACCTGCCCGACGGGACGACCGTCACGGTGGCAGGCGAGCGCCTCGTCGCCCGCCCGGCCCGACGCACGGAACAGACAGGTGATTCACAATGGCGCTAGGACTGAACGTACAGGAACCAGCGGAGGCGTGCGACGACGAGAACTGCCCGTTCCACGGGTCGCTGTCCG
>PXSU01000075.1:4319-7840 GCA_003022745.1 Halobacteriales archaeon SW_9_67_25 | reverse complement strand
CGACGCGACCATCTCGCTGCACTTCTCGAATCGGCTGGAACTCCTGGTGGCGGTCGTGCTCTCGGCACAGTGTACCGACGAGCGGGTCAACGCCGTCACGGCTGACCTCTTCGAGAAATATGGTTCGGCCGAAGACTACGCCGGAGCCGACCAGGCGGAACTGGCCGCTGACATCGACTCCATCACCTACTACAACAACAAGGCCCGGTATATTCGCGAGGCCTGCCAGCAGATCGTCGAGGACCACGGCGGCGAGGTACCCGACACGATGGCCGAGCTGACCGACCTCCCCGGCGTGGGGCGCAAGACGGCCAATGTCGTGCTCCAGCACGGCCACGACGTCGTCGAGGGAGTGGTCGTCGACACGCACGTACAGCGCCTCTCGAAACGGCTCGGCCTCACCGGCGAGGACCGGCCCGAGCGGATCGAGGAGGACCTGATGGACCTGGTGCCCGAATCCGAGTGGCGCAGTCTGACCCACCTGCTCATCAGCCACGGGCGCGCGGTCTGTTCGGCCCGCAATCCCGAGTGCGGGGAGTGCGCCCTCGAAACCATCTGTCCGTCCTCGAAACTGGACAGCGAACTCGATCTGGCGAGTGGCGACCCCTGGGACGGGTAGCGAGCCCCAAGCGAGAGCGAATCCCGGACGGGTACCACGTCCCGTTCGGGGCTACCACGAGGTGATGTGGACGTCCCGGAGCGGTTCGGAAAGCGGGATAGAGACCTGCGACCCGGTGTACTCCGAGACGTAGAAGGCGACGATAATCTCTAGGGAGCGTCTGGCCTCGCGGCCCGTCGAGGCGTTGGCCGCCTCGCCCTCGAGGACGTCCAGGATGTGTCCGACGGCGTTTGGGAACGCCTCCTCGTAGTCGATGTCCCAGGACCACGCGCTCTCGATGCCCGGCAGGTCGGCCTCGACGTGGTCGCCCTCTTCGAGGCGCCAGTAGCGCCACTCGCCGTCGTCGTTGTTGAGATAGAGTTTCCCCTCGCTGCCGATGAACTGGTAGCTCATCGAGGACGCCTCGCGGGGAACTGTACAGTCCACGGTGACGAACGTCCCCTCGCGCGTGACGACGAACCCGCCGCCGCCGGCGTCGTCGACGCGCCGGTCTGCGTCTAAAGCGTCGATGGCCTCGTTCTCGCCGGTGACGTAGCCCGCGACACGCTCGGCGCGGGCGTCCAGCAGGTACACCACCGTATCGAGCAGGTGCGTGGAGTTGCGCATCAGTTCCATCCGGAAGTTCGCGGAGACGGAGTGGACCTCCCCGAGCAATCCGTCTGCCACGAGTCCGCGCAACCGCTGGAGTTTCCCGGTGAACCGGAACGAGTGATTGACCAGCAACTCGACGCTTTCGCCGTCGCAGGCGTCGATCATCTCCTCGGCCTCCGTGACGGAGGCGGCGATGGGTTTCTCGCACCACACCAGGTCGGGGTCGCCCACTTCCGCAGCGTCGACCACCGGGTCCCTGTGGAGCAGCGATGGCGTACACACCGACACCACGTCCAGATCAGTCTCGCGCAGCATCTGCGTGTGGTCGGTGTACCGCCCACCCTCCGGGACCTCCCAGGCGGTACAGAACGTCTCCAACTGGTCCGCGTCGACATCCGCGACCGCCGCCAGTTCGATGCCGTCGTGGGCAGCGTACCCACCGGCGTGGCTCGCGCGGAACTTCTTCTCCCCGATGTCCGCGGCGTCGTGCATCCCCAGGATGCCCATGCCGGCGATGCCGCCCGCACCGATGATGCCCGCTCTGTAGGACATGATTCACTCGTAGGTGTAGTGTGTCCCACTTCGCTGTGACTCGATGAACGCCCAGTCGTACTCGACGCCCAGCCCGGGACCGTCCGGTACCTCGACGTAGCCCTCCTCGTCGACGGTCTCGAGTTCGTCGTCGTATCCGTCGGCGTAGACGGGCGGTTCCGGCGTCGGGATGTCTGGATGGACCAGCGCCATCTCGTAGTAGTTGGCATTCCGCGTCGCCGCGAGACAGTGACGCTGAGCGGGCCCGGGTGCGTGGAACTCCACGTCGAGGCCAAAGCCCTCCGCGACGCGGGCACGCTTCATCGCGCCCGTGATGCCGCCGTCGTACTCCGGGTCGGCGCGGACGAAGTCGGTCGCCCCTGCCGCGACGAAGTCGGTCAGGGGTTCGAGCCCCCGGACGTGTTCTGTCTGGAGCAGGGGCGTCTCCAGGCGCTCGCGCAGTCGCGAGTGGGCGTGCTGGGAGATACCCCCGTCGCGGTAGGGGTCCTCGTACCAGAAGAAGCCGTGTTCGTCGCAGGCCCGCCCCGCTTTCAGCGCGTCCCCGAAGGTCTCGTACTCGCAGGCCGGGTCGAGCATCAGGTCCATCTCCTCGCCGACGCGCTCGCCGACGGCGTGGACGGTTTCGATCTCGCGGTCGATATCGCGGGCGGCGTCGCCCCCGCCCCAGCCGTGGAGCTTGAACCCCGGATAGCCCATCTCCAGACACTCCGCAGCGAAGTCGGCGAACGCTTCGGGGGAGTCCAGCCCGCCGCTGTCGTCGGCGTGGTAGGTCGAGGCGTACGCGGGAAGCCGCGTCCGGTACCCTCCGAGGAGTTCGCTGATGGAGGCCCCGTGGTGCTTTCCCGCCAGGTCCCACAGCGCGATGTCCAGTGGCCCGATGCCCATCCGGTCGTACTTCCGGAGGGCCCGCTTGAGTTCGCTCCAGTGGCGTTCGCGGGCGAGTGCGTCCGTCCCGACGAGGTAGTCCGCGATAGTGTTGATCTGTGCGGCACCCGGCGAGTTACCACCGACGTACTCGCCGGTGACGCCAGCGTCCGTGTGTACCCTGACCGCGAAGAGGGCCCGCTCGGTCGTCGTTCCCGGCTCGTAGACGAGGTTGAACCCGTGGCCGTCGGTCCCCACGTCCGCCATCTCGTAGGTGAACTCGAAGTTCTCGATTTTGGTGATGGTCGGTGGCATACGCCTACTCTCGTGAGGGCGCCACTAAAATCCCGTACCGATCGGGCACGGGACTAGGACTGTGGACGAACGAGCAGTCGCACCTGCGACCCGTCGCGGTTCCGGTAGGGGATGGGCGTACAGATGACGTCGTACCGGCCGGGTTCGACCGCGGCGAGGTTCGCCACGCCCTCGACGATGAGGATGTCTTCGGGCAACAACGCGTAGTGGACGTCGTGTTCCTCCAGGGTCGCACCGGGTTCGTCGGCCGAGAGGGCGTCGACGGCGAAACACGCGATGTCGGTCTCGACCATGTACTCGGCGGCGCCCGCCTCGGGGTAGACGAAGTTCGTGAGGTACTCGTCGGTGTCGGCCGGCGCCATCCCGCAGTCCCAGACGAGGTACTCCCCGGCCGAGAGGTCGTAGGTCTCGGCCTGTTCGGCCAGCTCCGCCCGGGAGACACTCTCGCCGGGCTCCTTGTGCGAGAAGTCACAGACGACGCCCTCGGCGACCATCTCCTCGACAGTAATCTCCTCGATGGTGCGGTACTCGTCTTTGGGCATGAAGTGAGTGGGGGCGTCCATGTGCGTCCCGCAGTGAG
>PXSU01000075.1:1845-4273 GCA_003022745.1 Halobacteriales archaeon SW_9_67_25 | reverse complement strand
CATACTCGCAGGGTCGACTAATGTTTGCTGGACAGGACGGATTCGTGGGACAAGGCGTTTGCCCGTGGGGTCGCATAACGGACTATGCAGTTCGACTGGATGGTGGCCTGTTACCCCGGCGACGGGGTCCACCGTGACTACCCGATGCTCGAACGGCTCGACCGGGAGACGGTGCTTTCGGGCGTGGACGCGGTCGTCGACGCAGGGTTCGGTGGCCTCTGGGCGCCCGACCACTTCATGCTCGGGCCCCACCACGAGGAGTACGAAGTCTGGACGCTCCTCTCGGCACTGGCCGAGCGCACCGACGACGTCGACCTGGGGTCGCTCGTCTCGTCGATCACCTACCGCAACCCGGCCCTGCTCGCGAAGATGGCGACGACCGTCGACCACCTCTCCGGTGGGCGGGTTCGCCTCGGACTGGGCTGTGGCTGGCACCGCGAGGAACACGACCGCTACGGGTACGACTTCCCCGACATCGACACCCGCATCGAGATGCTCGACGAGGGCCTGGAGGTCCTCCACCGGATGTTCACCGACGAGGAGCCTTCCTTCGCGGGCGAGCACTACACAATCGAGGGCGCGTACAACGAGCCCAAACCCCTCCAGGAGTCGGGGCCACCCATCGTCGTCGGTGGGGCGGGGCCGCGGATGTTGCGCGTGACCGCCCGGCACGCCGACGAGTGGAACGTCGAGATCAGCGGGCGCAACCGCGGGCCACCCGTCGAGTTCAAGGCCGAGAAACTCGACGAGTACCTCCGCGAGGAGGGACGGGACCCCGACGATGTCGAGCGGTCGTGGCTCGCGCACGTCCTTGTCCGCGAGTCCGATGAAAAACTGGCGGCGGCCTGTGACGACATCTTCCCCCTTCCCTGGGGTGAGGAGGAGGACATCGACGAGCAACTGACCGCCGAGAACGCCTGGGAGAACGGCCAGATGCTCGTCGGCACCCCCGCGGAGGTGGCCGAGCGGATCGAACACATCCGCGGGCTGGGGTTCGAGAAACTGCAACTGATGTTCCTCGATTACCCGGACACGACGGGCATCGAGCTGTTCGGGGACGAAGTGATGCCGGCCTTGTGAGCACCGGGGAGACGTTTCGAGAGAGACGACAGCAGGGGCCCGGCGGCTATTTATCCTGCGGACGAGAACGCCACCCCATGACGGGCTACTACCGCGACGACAGGGCGATGCTCGACGGCCCGGACTGGTGTCGACCCGCGGCCGAACACGGCCTGGCGTTCCTCGAATCGGGCCACTGGGACCCCGAGCACGGGGGCTACGACTGGGTGCTCGACGGCCGCGAGACGGCCGACGCGACCCGGTACTGCTACGGCCACGCGTTCGTCGTGCTCGCGGGGGCGCGGGCCCACCAGGCCGGCCTGCCCGGGGCCCGCACGCACATCGAGCGCGGCTACGACAGCATCGACGAACACTTCTGGGACCCCGAGCACGGGCTGTGTGCTACAGAGGCTGTGCCGGACTGGTCGACGCTGGATGCCTACCGGGGCCAGAACGCGAACATGCACACCTGCGAGGCGATGCTCGCGGCCTACGAGGCGACCGGCGAGGATCGCTTTCTGGAGCGGTCGCTGACCATCGCCGACAGCCTCACCCGCGAGGTCGCGGCGGCGACCGACGGCCGGCTCTGGGAGCACTTCGACCCCGACTGGACACCCGACCGGGAGTACAACCGCGACGACCCGGACCACCAGTTCCGGCCGTGGGGCTACCAGGCGGGCCACCACGTCGAGTGGACGAAGCTCCTCCTGTTGCTGTACGAACAGACGGGCGAGGCGTGGCTCCCCGACCGGGCCGAACAGCTCTTCGAGACCGCCATCGAGGTCGGGTGGGACGACGACCACGGCGGCTTTTACTACACCGCCGAGGCGGACGGAACGCCCGTCAACGCCGACAAGTACTCCTGGCCGGTCACCGAGGCCATCGGCGCCGCCGCGTTGCTCGCAGACGTGGTCGACGCCTCGTATGGGGAGTGGTACGACCGGCTCTGGGCCTACGCGGAGGAGCATTTCGTCAACCCGAAGTACGGCAACTGGTACGAGCGGCTGACCCGCGAGCACGAGCGGGACGGCCCCAACCACGGACCGGTGGTCGAACCCGGCTACCACCCGATCAACAACGCCTGGGTGGCGATGGGCGTCTTCGAGTCGGGCGAGACGTGACGGGTGTCCGGCTGGCGCGAGTTTCTCAGTCAGCTGTCAGTTCTTCCCCGTAGCTTCCGGCCGTCATGAGAGTGGTGAGCGTTTCGAGTGTCGCCTCTTCGGGCGTCGTGATGTCGACTAACCGTCCTTGGTAGAGAACGCCGATGCGGTCGGAAATCTGGAGAACGTCCTCGATGCTGTGGCTGACGATGATGACGGTGATGCCCTGGTCCTGGAGGAATTCGATCGTGTCGTGGACGAGGCGGGTC
>PXSU01000075.1:0-1824 GCA_003022745.1 Halobacteriales archaeon SW_9_67_25 | reverse complement strand
GCGCGCGACGGCGACCAGTTGCCGCTGTCCGCCCGAGAGGAACTGGACCTCGGAGCGGGGATTCATCTCCTCGCGGCCCAGTCGCTCGTGGACGATCTCCCGTGTTCGCTCGTAGGTCTCGTCCCAGTCGATGAACTTGGCGGGACCGATCCCGGCCGTGGGGAACTGCCCCATGAAGATGTTCGTCGCGATGTCCAGATCGCCCATCAGCGCCAGGTCCTGGTAGACCGTCTCGATGCCGGCGTCGCGGGCGTCGCTTGGGTTGGTGAACTCGACCCGTTTCCCGTCCTTGTAGACCCGCCCCTCGGTCGGTCCGAAGACCCCGCTGATGATGTTCATCAGCGTCGACTTCCCGGCGCCGTTGTCGCCCACCAGCGCGAAGATTTCGTTCCCGTAGATGCCGAGGTCCACGCCGTCCAGCGCCAGAACTCGCCCGAACCGTTTTCTGACGTCCTCGACACGTAGCTTCACCTCACCCGTCCCCGCGACCGGCACGTCCTCGTTGCCACCCGGCGCGTCGGAAGTGTCCGGTTCGTCGACGCTCACTGGGCACCACTCGCGAGGATGCGAGACCTGATCGACGCCTGGAGGCTGTACAGGAGAATCGCCATCAAGAGGACGATACCGTTGATCAACTGGATCTGTTCGGCCTGGATCACGGTGCTGTTGTTCAGTGCCGACTGGACGACCTGGATCAGCAAGACGCCACCCAGCGCGCCGGTGACCTTTCCGCGGCCGCCAAAGAGGCTGATCCCGCCGATGATCGCGCCGGCAAACGCCTGGAAGACCAGCCCCTCCCCGATCAGCGGCGGGACGATCCCGACGAACCCCGTCTGGAGGAGGCCGGCCATCGCCGCGAGGATACCGCTGATCGTGTAGACGATGATGACCACCCGGTCGGTCTTGATGCCCACTTCGAGTGCCGAGTCCTTGTCGCTGCCCAGCGCGTAGACCGACTGCCCGAACCGGGAGTATCGCATCATGATCCCGAACGCGACGAACGCGACGACCATGATGCCGATGGCGATAGACGGTGTCCCGCCGATGGCGGTGTACTGCTGGGGGAGTCCGGAGACGGGCTGGGTATTCAGTGCCGTCTTGGCGCCCTCGAAGATGATCAGAAAGGCCAGCGTCTGCAGGAAGGGATTCAGCCCCAGTTTCGCGATCATGACACCGTTCAGTAGGCCGATAGTCGCCCCGATGAGGAAGATCAGGCCGAATCCCACCCAGGCGTTCCCGGTGAGTCCCCAGCAACTCGGACACTGCCCGAGGACCATCCCGGTCACCATCGCCGAGAATCCGGCGACCGACCCGATGGAAAGGTCGAAGTGACCCGACAGCAGACACAGGCTCTCCGCGAGCACGAGTAACGCAATCGGGCCCGCGGCCCAGAGGATCAGCCTGACGCTGTTGATGTCGGTGAACGTCTGCGGGACGAACACGAACACTCCAACGATGACGAGGGCCAGGATCGGCCAGATCATGTTGTCCAGCAGCGTCAGGATGGCCTCGTCCGAGACACCGATGAACCTGTCCACGACGCCGTCGGCCGTACTCATTCAGTGTGGATATGCTGCTCCCTGTCGGATGAATACTTTGATACTCGACCGCGAGCCGGCGCCCCGTGGCGACACGCCGGGAGCGGCGAGTGACGACGGTTGTCACTCCATTGCGATGTAGGTGTGTGTGTCCGCGACGCCCTCGATGTTCTGGATGTGGGTGGCGGCGACGTCCTTGACGGCGGCGGCGGAGTCGACGCCGACGACGGCGATGAGGTCGATGTCGCCGGCGACGATGTGTGCACGCTCGACGCCATCGACGGCC
>PXSU01000074.1 GCA_003022745.1 Halobacteriales archaeon SW_9_67_25 | reverse complement strand
CAACGTCTGTACCCCCGTGGAGGTCTTTCCCGAGGAGGTCCGGTACGTCGACCTCCACGTCGACGTGGTCCGGACGCCCGACGGGACGGTCCGGCGCGTCGACGACGACGAACTCGACGCGGCAGTCGAGGCCGGGAACGTCCCCGAGGCACTCGCAGAGAAAGCCCGCGAGGTCGCGGGTGCGCTCGAAAACGCGCTCTGACCGCCCGGCCTGCCCGGGCCAGGTCATATATCGTGCCGGGACGAACGGGAGGTATGCCGAACTATCCGACCCACGTCCGGTAGGGACGCGTGGGATCCGCAGTCGTGGCACTGGCCGTCGGGAGTGCCGTCTACACGCTCGTCGGCGGAGTCGCCCTCGCGGCCGTCGGGGCACTGGGGGCTGCCGTGACCGCGTTTGTCGGTGCTATCTACCCGGACATCGACCACCACACGTCGGTCCCCCGGCGGAAAGCTGTCCACGGGTTTCGGGTGCTTGCCGTCCTCGGTGTCGGCGGTCTCGCCGCGGTCAACTGGGAGGGGCTGCTGGCCGTGGCGGCGACGGCCGCTGGTGCGGTCGGCGCGTCACTCCCGCCGGCACTCGTCGCCGCGGTGCTGGTGGGCGCCTGTGCAGTCGTCGTCGCCGCGCTGGTGGACCCGCTGGTCGGACTCCTCACCGTGAGACACCGCGGCTGGACCCACAGCGTCCCGATCAACTTCGTCCTGGTAGCAACGCTGGGCGCCGGTGTCTGGGTCGCCACGGGGACACTCGCCACCCCGGCACGGTTCGTCGCCGTCGCCGTGACGGGCTCGTTCTATCTCGGGACGCTCGTCCACCTCGGCCTCGACGGCGAGATACCGTAATCTGGCCCTTCTTGCCCTGTCATGGGGATTGGCGTAGCCGACCAGAGACACAGTGATCTCCGGCCGGTCACGGTGTTTCGATTCGCATGCAGAGAACCTGTGACTTCCTACGCTAATACCTATCAGTTCCCCTGGATCGCGTCGATGACCATCGCCGCAGCCACGATGGCTTCCCGGGGCACGGTACTTGCGTCGTCGATCACGATCCGGTAGCGGTCACGGAGCGAGAGTTGCCCGTCGATTCGACCGACGTGTCGCCCGTCGGCGTCGGTAATCTCGTACTTGTGGGGGATGAGCGGACCGACGATCGGGACGTACGCCCGGGCCAGCGTCACCAGCGCACCGCGGGAGTTGATCTCCGCGAGTTTCCGTCCGGTTTCGCCGTCCCTGATATGCCAGGTGTCCTGGAAGATGGAAAAATCGTTGTCGAGGACGACGACTTCCCGACCGGTCGCGGCGTCGGTGATGACGTAGTTGCCCGCCACGTCGACGATGCCCCCTGCTTTGACCGTGAACGCGTCGTTGCCCTGCCCGTCGACGAACGGGAACTCCTCTTTCAGCTTGAACAGTTTCTGTTTCCCGCGAAGGACGGTGTTCCCGTTTGCGTCCTCGGCACGGTACTTGTTCCGGATGAAACTCTGCTCGACGGTGTAGCTGTCGTCCGTCAGGTCGACTCCCGGAACGTCGATCGTGGGTGGTTCCGTTCCCATGGGGTCCGTTTCAGCCGTTTCTATTTATAAACTGTCGTAGCGCGGGCGCCGACCGGCCGGTACAGAACCGACAGGGTTTCCCCGGTTCCTTCCCTGGCAGCGGATAGATGAGCCGCGACTACATCGAGGTACGCGGGGCCGAGGAACACAACCTCAAGGACGTCGACGTCCGGGTGCCCCGCGAGGAACTGACGGTCGTGACGGGCCTGTCGGGGTCGGGCAAGTCCTCGCTCGCGTTCGAGACCATCTACGCCGAAGGACAGCGACGGTACATCGAGTCCCTCTCGGCGTACGCCCGGAATTTTCTGGGCCAGATGGACAAACCGCAGGTCGAGAACGTCGAGGGGCTTTCGCCCGCCATCTCTATCGACCAGAAAAACGCCGCCAACAACCCCCGCTCGACCGTCGGGACGGTCACGGAACTGCACGACTATCTGCGCCTCCTCCATGCACGCGTCGGCACGCCCCACTGCCCGGAGTGTGGCCGCGAGGTGGGCGAACAGAGCGCCCAGCAGATGGTCCGACGCCTGCTGGAAGTCCCCGAGGGCACGCGGGCGAAGATCTGTGCGCCGGTGGTCCGCGACCAGAAGGGAGCCTTCGAGGAACTGTTCGACGACCTCGTCGGTGAGGGATACACCCGCATCGAGGCCGATGGCGAACCGTACGACCTCACCGTCGACCGCCCCGACCTCGACGAGAACTACGACCACACCGTCGACGTGGTGGTCGACCGCGTGCGGATCAGCGAGGACGCCCGCTCGCGCATCACGGACTCCGTCGAGACCGCCCTCGGAGAGGTCGACGGCCTCCTGAAGGTCATCTTCCCCGACGGCGAGGTCGAGGTCGGCGGTTCCCGTGCCCGCTCGACGGGCGACCTCTCGGACGCCGAAGACGGCGGCGACGGGAGCGACGAAGCGGGCCGTCTCGTCGTGGAGTTCTCGGAGGAGTTGGCCTGTACGCACTGCCACATCGACATCAGCGAGATCGAGACCCGCTCTTTCTCGTTCAACAGCCCCCACGGCGCCTGCCCGGAGTGTGAGGGCATCGGCGAGACGAAGGAGGTCGACGAGAGCCTCGTGGTCCAGGACCCATCGAAACCCCTCAAACACGTCTTCGAGCCCTGGAGCTACAACCGTACCTACTACTCGCGACAACTGGACAACGTCGCAGAGCACTTCGGCGTGTCGCTGGAGACCCCCTTCGAGGAACTGGATCCCGAGATCCGGCGGCAGTTTCTCTGGGGTACCGACGACGTTGTCCACTTCGAGTGGACCACGAAGAACGGCACCCGCGAGAAGACCGAACGGTTCGAGGGTGTCATCCCCAACCTGGAGCGCCGGCACGTCGAGACCGACAGCGACCGCGCCCGCGAGCACATCGAGGAGTACATGGCGGTCACGACCTGTCCGGCCTGCGAGGGCACCCGGCTGAAAGCCGAATCCCGCGCGGTGCTGGTCG
Organism: Halobacteriales archaeon SW_9_67_25; assembly: GCA_003022745.1. Lineage (GTDB taxonomy): Archaea > Halobacteriota > Halobacteria > Halobacteriales > Haloarculaceae > SW-9-67-25. The sequence continues at coordinate 28,658 of PXSU01000074.1, read as the reverse complement.
ACGGCACCGCCATCACCGAGGTCAACGAGATGTCCATCGGGGACGCCTTAGAGCACTTCGAGGACATGGAGGCGACGATGGACGAGCGGGAGACGAAAATCGCCGAGGAGATCCTCAAGGAGATCCGCGCCCGCCTGGGGTTCATGTGCGAGGTGGGGCTGGACTACCTGACGCTGGACCGCGAGGCCTCGACGCTGTCGGGCGGGGAGAGCCAGCGCATCCGTCTGGCGACCCAGATCGGTTCCGGGCTGGTGGGCGTGCTGTACGTCCTGGACGAACCCTCTATCGGCCTCCACCAGCGCGATAACGACCGCCTGCTCGACACCCTGGAGGAGCTGCGCGACCTGGGCAACACGCTGCTGGTGGTCGAACACGACACCGAGACGATGCGCCGGGCCGACAACATCGTCGACATGGGGCCCGGGCCCGGCAAGCGGGGTGGCGAGGTCGTCGTCAACGGGCCCATAGAGGACGTCGTCGCGGCCGAGGACTCTATCACGGGCGAGTACCTCGCTGGCGAGCGGACGATTCCGGTTCCCGAAACGCGGCGCGAGCCGGACCAACGGGAGGGATCGGACGGAGCGAGCGGGGACACCGGACCCGCGAGCCGCGAGCCAGACCAGCAGGCGGGTTCGGACAGTTACGTCACCATTCAGGGTGCCCGCCAGCACAATCTGAAGGACATCGACGTTCGCCTGCCGGTGGGCTGCTTTACTGCGGTCACGGGCGTCTCGGGGTCGGGCAAGTCGACGCTGATCCACGAGGTACTGTACAAGACGCTGGCCCGCGAGATGCACGACAACACGGACGTCGACCCCGGCGACCACGACGCCGTCGACCACGACGCCATCGAAACCGTCCGGCTGATAGACCAGTCGCCCATCGGGCGCACCCCGCGCTCGAACCCCGCGACCTACACGAACGTCTTCGACTACGTGCGCGAACTGTTCGCGGAGACGGACCTCGCACAGCAGCGGGGCTACGAGAAGGGGCGGTTCTCGTTCAACGTCAAGGGCGGCCGGTGTGAGTCCTGTGGCGGGCAGGGCCGCGTGAAAATCGAGATGAACTTCCTCTCGGACGTGTACGTCCCCTGCGAGGAGTGTGACGGCGCCCGGTACAACGACGAGACGCTGGACGTGACCTACCGGGGCAAGACCATCGCGGACGTCCTGGGCATGAGCGTCGAGGAGGCCTACGACTTTTTCGAGAGCCACGGCCAGCTGCGCCGCCGGCTGAAACTGCTGCAGGACGTCGGACTCGGGTACATGCGTCTGGGCCAGCCCTCGACGACCCTCTCGGGCGGGGAGGCCCAGCGGGTCAAACTCGCCGAGGAACTCGGAAAGAAGGATACCGGCGAGACGCTGTACCTGCTCGACGAGCCCACCACCGGGCTCCACCCCGAGGACGAGCGCAAACTCATCGACGTGCTCCACCGGCTGGCCGAGGAGGGCAACACCGTCGTCGTCATCGAACACGAACTCGACCTCGTGAAGAACGCCGACCACATCGTCGACCTGGGCCCCGAGGGCGGCGAGGAGGGCGGCGAGGTCGTCGCCACCGGGACGCCCGAGGCGGTCGCGCGCACCGAGGAATCCTACACCGGTCGCTATCTCCGGGACCTGCTGCCCGCCGTGGACCTGGAGGGTCCCCGATCCGACCGCGAACCCGTGGCCTCCGTGGCCGACGACGAGGCGACTGCCGACATCGACCGCGACGGCGCCACGGAGACCGACGGCGAGCAGGCGACGGGCACCGGCGACGACTGATCGGGCCGTCCAGACGCGCAGACGTTCACAACAGCACCGGAAATCCGGCCAGAGCCGAACGGAATCGGGCCGGAACATGAACGGATTTGGGAAAATACTCTTTGTGGTGGCAACCGGTCGAATCCAGTATGTACAGACTGCAACGGAGACGACGGTGCGCTACGAAACGGGGTGCCGGCTGATGGTCGAGACGCTGATGGTCTTTCGTGCCGTGATGGGGACGGCGGGACTCGCGTTGCTCGGGACGGCGGCGTGGGTCGACCGGACCCGCGAGACGCAGGCGCTCCGGCCGTTCGTGCTGTTCGTCGGTGTCGTCGGGGCGCTGGCGGTCGCCGACGCGCTGGCCGCTGGGGATCTGACGACGCTGTCGGTCGTCTGGCTGACCACCTTCCTCGCCATCCCGTGTGCGTTCACGTGGTTCGTCGTCGAGTACTACGGCCTGTCCCACCTGGCCTCGCCGGCACGGAAGGTCGCCTTCCTCGTTCCCCCTGCCGTGGCGCTCGTGGGCGGGACCGCGCTGATCGTCTCGCCGGAGATGGCGGGCTCGATGGCCGGTGGCGGACCGATGGCGCCGTCGCTGCCCTCGCTGCTCGGGTTCGCCGCGCTGGCCGAACAGGTCGGCCTCTACTACGCGGGTGGCCTGGCCCTGGCTGGCCTACGTCCTGACGCCGGGCGTCGCCAGTCGCGTCGCCATCGACACGATCATCGGGTTCAACGCCACCGGCTACACCCTGAGCCTGGCCGCCGTAGGGTTCGCGGTGACCCGCGGGGGCATCTTCGAGGCGGCCCCTGCTGCGGGGACGCTCGGCCCGGAGACGGTGCTTGCCGACCTGGACGACGCCGTAATCGTCGTCGACCGCGACCGTCGGGTCGTCAAACTCAACGAGACCGCTGCCGACACGTTCGGCGCCGACTCCGAGGCCGTCACGTCCGGACCCCTCGCCGAGTGTGTCGGTGCCGGTCTCGACACGTTGCGAGACAGCGAGACCGTCGAACTGGCGGTGCCCGGGGGGAGCCGTCACTTCGAGGCCTCGATTTCTCCGGTCCGCGACCGGTTCGACCGCCAGCCGGGACACGCGGTCGTCCTCACCGACGTCACGCGGGAACGCGTGCGCTCACAGCGGCTCTCGGTCCTCAACCGCGTGCTCCGGCACAACCTCCGCAACGAGATGGGAAACATCATTGGACGCGCGGAACTCATCGCGGATGGCGACCACGAGTACAGCGACCCGGCCGAGTCGATCCTCACCTCGGCTGACGACCTCATGTCGACGAGCGAGCGCGCACGGCAGGTCGAACGGATGATGGCCGTCACGCCGACACCGGACGACGAGATTCCCCTCGCCGACGTCGCCGAACGGGTCCTCGGGGAGTACCGGTCGGCCTACCCGGACGCCACGCTCTCGGTCGACATCGACGAGTCCGTGACGCTGTCGGTCAACGACCGCGTGCTGGTCGCAGTCCTCGACAATCTCGTCGAGAACGCGCTGGTCCACAACGACGCACCGACGCCGGTCGTCACCGTCAGCGCCCGCGTGACCGACGACAGCGTCTGCCTGTCCGTTGCGGACAACGGCCCCGGAATCCCCGAGTACGAACGGGCAGTCATCGAGGCCGGCGACGAGGATTCCCTCGAACACGGCAGCGGCCTCGGCCTCTGGGCGGTCAAGTGGGGTGTCGTCCGGCTCGGGGGCGACCTCTCCTTCGAGGACAGGGAACCGGACGGGACCGTCGTCACGCTCGATCTGCCGGCAGGAACTAAACCCGAATCCGAACCGGCCGCGCCCGGGGTCGCCGAAGCCGGGGCGGACTGATACTGGCGGCTATAAGCCCGTGAGCAATTTCGACCCTACGGGGGGTCGAATATCTTCACGTAGGTATAGCCGTCAGTATGACCGCACACGCGAGACCCGGTTCCGGGCCCGCCAGAAGACCTATTCCGGGCAGCGACAACACCCGGTATGACCCGGAGGCCGCCAGCGTGACCAACTTCGACCCCGGCGGCTTTCTCGTCCTGTTGACGACCATCCCGGCGGTCGTCGCGGGCGTGGTCTCGGTCGGTCTCGCGCACCTGGCCGCCAGGCTCGGGTACGGGGACTACGAGACGAACGTCGCCGCAATCGTCGGCGCGCTGGTCGTCGTCTGGATCGCCGCGGCGCTGGTCGTTTCGACCGCGATGCTGTACGTCCTCCTCGTGGCCCTGGCGATGGTCGGCGCCTTCGCCGCCACCCGGAGCGTCTCTGCTGCGTCCTACGGCTGGGTTCTCGGTGTCGTGGGCGTGTTCGTCGCGTTCACCGTCCTGGCCGCGCTCGGCGTCTACCAGGGCGTAGACCAGCGTGGCGTCCCGCAGGATGTCATCTCGCGGAACCTCGCCATCTTCTACACGGTCGGCCTGCTGGCGTTCGGTGCGGCCGGCGGGAAGGGAGTACAGGTGGTGGGGCGGCGGTGGCGGCGTCGTTGAGCGGGCAGTATCGACCAGGGGCTCGCTGGCCCCGAGGAAACCCATCCCGTACCCGCGACAGCCTTCTTGTGCGTGGGCACATACGGGACAGTCATGGCCACCGTCTATGCGGCACTCGAAGACCGCATCCTCGTGGTCCGCGGAGAGGAGACGGCCCACGGCGACGACGGAGTCGGGACCGAGGACGGGTGGACTGCAACCGAGACGCTGGTCGGCCGTGATCTCGAGTGCGTCGCCGCATCGCCCGACACGCCGGGTCGGGTCTTCGCTGGCACCGTCGAGTCGGGACTCCTGCGGAGCACGGACGGCGGGCACACGTGGGAGGCCGTGGGCGCGTTCGACGACCGCGTGACCGCCGTGACGGTCAGCCCGCACGACCCCGACACCGTCTGGGCCGGGACCGAACCCAGCGCCGTCTCCCGCTCGTTCGACGGCGGCGAGAGCTGGGCACAGTGTGGCGGACTGACCGACCTGCCCTCGGCGGAGCGGTGGTCGTTCCCGCCCCGGCCCCACACCCACCACGTCCGCTGGCTCGCGGTCAACCCCCACGACCCGGCACACGTTTACGTCGCTATCGAGGCCGGCGCGTTCGTCCGGACCGTCGACGGCGGCGACACGTGGGAGCCCCACCCCGAGGGCGCCCGTCGGGACAACCACACGCTCGCGACCCACCCCGAGGCACCGTGTCGCGTCTACGTCGCGGCGGGGGATGGCTACGCCGAGTCCCCCGACTGCGGTGGGACCTGGACGTACCCCGACCGGGGACTCGACCACCGGTACGTCTGGGGACTGGCGGTCGATCCCGGCGACCCCGGGGTCGTGGTCGTCTCCGCCGCGTCGGGTGCCCGCCGGGCACACTGGCCCGACACCGCACAGTCGTACGTCTACCGACGCGAGGACGGAGTGGACGATCGCTGGCGGACTGCGATGGACGGCCTGCCGGACCCCGAGGGAACCGTCCGGGCCGTGCTGGCGGCCGCCACACCGGGCGAGTTCTACGCACTCACGAACCGCGGTCTGTTCCGGAGCACCGACGCGGCCGAGTCCTGGGCGGCGCTGGATGTCGAGTGGCCCACAAGCTACGGATCGCAGGTCGGGCGCGGGCTGGCGGTCGTCGGGTGAGACGGACTGCCGTCAGGTGACGTTACTGATACATCCCGAGCGGTTCGGCACGGGTGCTCTCCTCCTCGGCCTGTTGCATCTGCTGGGCGAGTTGCTCGCGGGCTTGTGCGATGCGGTCGGCCTGTTCGACGAGCGTGTCGGTCTCGACGTCGACTCCGGCGATGGGGCCGATAGCCCGGGTCAGCAGGACGCGAGCCGCTTCGGGGTCCGGGAAGTTGGCGTTGGCCTGGACGACCAGCCCGAGGGAGTCCAGGTCCTGCTCGCTGGCCTCGGCCAGCAGCGCGCCCGTCGGGCCGCTTATCATCCCGTTCTCTGACGGCGCGGGTATGTCGTGGTCGGCGAGCAACCCCTCGGCGTCGCCGGTGTGCACGCCGTACAGCTCCGGGATACCCTCTTTTTCCTCGGGCAGGCCGCTGAGATAGAGCGGCGTGGCGTCGTTCTCGCCCAGCCAGCCAGTCACACAGGAGGCAAAATCCACGGCGGCGTTCGGGGAGATCGGAACGTCACTCTGGAGGGCCAGCAGGTCCCGCGCCTCGTCAGCGTAGAACCGTACCGGTGGCCGGACGTCGCGCTCGTCCTCGGCGTAGATGACGACGTTCGGAATCCCCTCGCAGTGACAGGACGCGACATGGGTCATGTCGAACTCCCGCACGAGGTGGTCGGCAGCGATCTTCCCGACGAGGCCGACACCGGGCAGCCCCTCCACGAGGACGGGCGATTCGAGCGCGATTGGCCGGTGTTCTTCGACGTGTGGACGGAGCCGAAACCCACAAGCGCCGACCCGTCCAAGCGGGGGCGATGGACGAAACAGGGTCGAGTGACGTCCTGGCTCGGTACGAACCCCTCGTCGACGATGTCGAGGCGTTCCGGGCGGCGTGCCGGCGCCCGCTCCCCTCGGCCGTCCGCGTCAATACCCTCCGGACCACCGTCGAGCGCGCCCCGCGGGCGCTGAACGCCGAGGGTATCGACCACGAGCGCGTCGCGTGGCACCCCCACCTTTTGAAACTCGACGGCCAGTCCGGCGCGAACTGGCCGTACGTCCAGGGGTGGCTCCACGGCCAGGAGGAAGTCTCTGCCCTGCCGGCCCGGGTGCTCGACCCCGACCCCGGCCAGCGGGTCTGGGACGCCTGCGCCGCCCCCGGCAGCAAGACCACCCAGCTGGCGGCGCTGATGGACGACCGCGGGCTGGTGGTCGCCACTGACGACAACCTCGGCCGGCTCTCGGCGCTACGCTCGAACACCGAGCGGCTGGGCGCCACGAGCGTCGCCGTCACCAACGAGGACGCCCGCGTCCACTCCCTTTCCCCGTTCGGCGAGGAACCGTACGACCGGGCGCTCGTGGACGTCCCCTGCTCGTGTGAGGGGACCGTCCGGAAGAACCCCGACACCCTGGCGGAGTGGACCCTCGAACACGTCCTGGGCATCGCCGGCGCCCAGAAGGGGATTCTCCGGCGTGCCGTACAGGCCACCCGCCCCGGCGGGACCGTCGTCTACTCGACGTGTACGTTCGCGCCCGAAGAGAACGAAGGCGTCCTCGATTACGTCCTCGACGAGGAGCCGTGTCGTCTGGTCGAGTTCGACCTCCCGCTCGCGTCCTCGCCGGGCGTCACCGGCTGGGAGGGCGAGGAGTTCGACCCGAGCGTCGCGCGGGCCCGCCGGATCTACCCACACCAGAACGACACGGGCGGGTTCTTCTGTGCGAAACTGGAGGTGACCGGCTGATGGGCGAACACGAGCGCGACGACAGCGAGGACGAGGACGGCACCGGTGAGAGCCCCACCAACGACGGACACCGGTTCGACCGTCTGCCGGCCACCGCCGAGGAGCGCGTCGTCCCGGACCGTCCGACCCGCCGGGAGGTGCTGGACTGGTGGGACGAGCGCTTCGGTGTCGAACCTGTAGTGTTCGACTCGCACACGTTCTGGGAGCGGGGGGACGGCAAGATCTGGGCGTTCCGGGAGGAGTTGGCGACGCCGGTCGAGATCGAGGCCCTGGGGATGACGTTCCTGCGGACCCGCCAGGAACACTGGAAGCCGACGATGGCGGCGATCCAGCGCTTTGGCGAACACGCCACGCGCAACGTCGTCCACCTCGACCGCGAGAGGGCGGCCGAATTCCTCGCCGGCCGTGACCAGGAACTCGACTGGGACGGCGACTGGGGCTACCTCGTCGTCACGCACGACCTCGCCGGCCGGCCGGAACCGCTGGGCGTCGGCCTGTACGTCTACGGCGAGTTGCGCTCGCAGGTCCCGAAGGGCCGGCGGCGGGACCTGGATGGATAGGACGCTGTCCGACCGCGTCACTTTTGAAAGGGAGCGGCCCCGACGACAGCTATGGAACTCGTCTCGGTCGTTGCGCTGTCGGAGAACCGCGTCATCGGAAACGGCGACGCCATCCCCTGGAAGTCGCTCCCCGAGGACAAACAGCAGTACCGCGGGCGGATCGCCAACTATCCCGTCATTCTTGGTCGACGGACCTTCGAGATGTTCGAGGACCTGCCCGGGACGATTCAGATCGTTATGAGCCGCAGCGAGCGCGAGTTCGACGCCGAGACTGCGGTCCGGGCGGGGAGTGTCGAGGAGGCCGTCGACATCGCGGCCGACCACGCCGACCGCGCGTACGTCATCGGGGGTGCGGGTATCTACGACCTGTTCCAGCCCCACATAGACCGGATGGTCCTCAGCCGCGTCCCCGGCGACTACGAGGGCGACGCCTTCTATCCCGAGTGGGACGACACGAAGTGGACGCTGGTCGCGGAGACGCCCTACGAGGGCTTCACGCTCGAAGAGTGGGTCCGGGAGCGGGAGGCCTGACAGATCACTGTCTGTCGGTGTCGGAGTGAACGCTGGCGCTCACTCCCGCTCCCGGACCGTCCCGCCGCTCAGCCCTTCCCACGCGACGCGATAGCCGAGCCGCGTCACTTAACTGGCAGACACGCGTGGTCGAACATACGATGGGCGGACTATCGGTGTGGTACGACGAGGAGGGCGACTACCTCGAACTGACCCGACGGAACGAGAGTGGATTCTTTGTCGACCTCGGCGACGGCGTCTTCGAACGCGTCAACGAGGAAGGCGAGACGGTCGGCGTCGCGGTCCTCAACGTCTCCTCGCGGAAGGAACGCGAACTGCCCTTCGACGTTACGTTCGAGAAACGATCTGAAGCGTGAGGCGTTTCTTGCACGGGTTCTGCTCGTGACCAGTGGAAACACGCGGGCCGACCGGACGCACCGATGGGTTTTGAAGATGAGATCACGGATAGGCGGAAAACAGCCATTCACGCTGTAGGTGTATCCCGAGCAACCTGTTCGTAGATGTCTTCTTCAGACCGCACGAAGTCTCCATCCTTCTGGAGTACATCTACAGAGGAGAGTTCGCCCAACTTATCCTGGACTCGGCTCTGCACGTTTGAGTAGGGGCGTGCTGTAGGCGGCGTCAACGGCTGATGCTGCCGATAACAGATTTCCTGTCGTGTACCGATCCGCTGGACGAGTTCGATTCGCTGTCGTATCACCAGACACAGCACGCCAAAACATACGTGACAGGTCTTGCTGCGGGGGCGAAGCCGAACGCGAGTAACCAGACAAGTGGCGGGATCTGAAGTTTCCCCTCTCGTTCGACCACGCCGACAGCTTCGGCGTGGTCTTCGAGTGCTTCAGGGGGAAGAAAATTAGTGAGCCGACGTTCAATTACATCTGAGGAGGGGTTTGTGTGCATAGCGACACCTCCTCACTTCTTTCGCAAAAAACCTCGAAAGCCGCTGCGGTCACAGGGTTCGTCACTTAGCTAAAGACGGATGGAAACGCCACATTAACTCGACGATACCGGTCCGTTTCTCGTGTCCGAGCCGTGCGCGACCGCCGATACGGTGTCACTCGGCGAATTCGACCGTTGTGCCCTCGGCGCGGCAGGTCTCCAGGGCGTGTTTCGCAGCCATGCCAGCCTGGGCGGCAGAGATTCCGCGACCGACGCCGACTTTGAGAGCGACGTCTGCGGTCTCGCAGACGTACTCTATGGCCTCGCGGTAGGCGTCGGCGTCGAGGTCCGGGCAGACTGCGATGACGTTGTCTCCGCCGACGAAGAAAGACAGCGAGTCGTGTTCCCCACGCATGTGGCGCATCAGCGACGCGTAGCCCTGCTCGATGTGAATGAAGGTGTCAAACTCGTTGAGCTGGTCGGTGTAGCGTTCGGTGGCGGCGTTGACGTCGAAGTGGGCGATCTGGACGTCGTCGTCGGTCCGGAACTGTTCGGCGATGGCGCGTCCCCGGAGGATCTCGCGCCGGTGGCTGTCCTGGGCGCTGCCGGCGTCCTGGAGCTGTTCGGTTGCAGTGCCCAGTGCTGCGACGGGCGAGCGGCCGGTCGCGACGCTCAGGCTCATCGTGACCGGGTAGCGGTTCCCGACCGACTCCTGGACGAGTTCGTGGTCGGCCATGTCGAGCCCGTTCGAGACCGCGACCATGTTGTCGAAGCGGGCGAAAAAGACGTACCCGTCGCGGTTACCGAACAGTTGACAGAGGTCCGCATAGAGCCGCGACTGCAGCGTCTGGAGGTCGACCTCGCGGCGCGGTTCGGGCGTGACCGTCCACGGCCCGTAGTTGTCGATCTGGATGTGTGTCAACTGCGTGTTCGTCACGTTCGGGTGTTGGTGAGCGATGGCTTTCTTTCTTTGCTTCCGGCTACGGGGTGGGCTGCCGGTACTCCGGGAGGACACCGATGGTCGGCTAGTCGACGAACCCGCCGACGCGGTCGCCGATTTGGTCGAGGTCGTCGTTGATGTCGTCGCCGGAGCTCTCCCCGGAAAGGACGTCTCCGAGGGCAGCCCCGAGGACCCGACCGTCCAGAGGAGGGTGACACGGGCCAGGCTCTCCGCGGGTGGGTACCAGCCCCCGGCCCGTCCACTCGATGAGGGCGTAGGTCATCACCACCACGAACGCGACGTTGGCGACCAGGAAGACCGGCACCCCGCGGACGGTGGCCCCGACGAGGTGGTCGGCGATGTCGAAGACGCCGTCCTCGACGAGCAGCGGCGAGGCGAAGATGACGCTCCCGGCGAACGCCTGGACAGCGTCGTCGGGGCTGAGTTGCCTGACGTCGGACTCGATGAGTCCCCGGTCGTGTGCCACCGCGAGCAGTGCCTTCGTCTCCCGCACCTCCTCGCTGACGGCGGTCGACGTGGCCGCTGCAGAGACCTCGGAGAGTCCCTCGAAGAGAGCCTCGATGCCGGCGGGTTCGGTCCCGGCCGCTGGCGTCTCACCCTCTCTGTCGTCTGTCATCACCGGCCCCCTTCGGCGTGGCCCGGGAGGGATCATACGGATTGCTGTAGTTCATTGCTGGATCGACCGCAGGACAGCGCGGTCGACCTGGAAAACGGCTACAGCAATCCGTATCAGTCCCCCAGCAGGTCCTGTGCCTCGAGTTGCTCCATGAGTTCGTCGACGAAGGAGTCGACGTCCTCGTAGGGGAAGTCCCCGTCGAGTTTCGTGTTCAACTCCATCGCCGTCATCGCGAACTCGCCCGATTCGAACGACGTCGACGGGCCGTCCGGCAGCGCCGGCACCAGGTCCATCGGGCTGGTTATCGGGTAGTCGGCACCCTCGAAGGCCTCGACGAACTGCGATCTGAGGTCGTCGCTGTCGACCATGCGTCGGGTGTCGAGGCACACTTACTAAAACCACTCGGAGACACCAGCGGCCTATCACTATCGGCTATGAGACGCCGGCCGACAGCGTCACGCGCCGTCGAGGACCGTCCCGATATCGGCGAGGCTGTCGAGGACGTAGTCGGGGTCGACGTCGCTCGCGGCCAGCTCCGCCTCGCCGGTCACGCCCGTGCGGACGAGGGCCGTCGTCATCCCGGCACGCTCGCCGAGCGCGATGTCGGTTTCGAGGCGGTCGCCGACGACGAGACACGCGGCCGGGTCGACGCCCAGCCGGTCGAGCGCGAACCGCAGTGCGGCCTCGGAAGGTTTGCCCAGCATCGCGTCCGGGTCACGACCCAGTGTCGCCGAGAGGGCACCCACCACGGCCCCCGAGCCCGGAATCACCCCGGCCTCGGCCGGGACGGTGCGGTCCGGGTCGGTCCCGAGAAACGCCGTCCCCTCGTCGACGGCCCGGAGCGCAGCGAGCATGTCGTCGTAGCCGAACTCGTCCGTCCAGGAGCCCACGAGGACGTCCGTCGCCGCGGGGTCGTCAGTTAGCGACAGGCCCGCCGCCTCGAACTGCTCGCGCAACCCCGGTGACCCGACGAGCATGATCGCGTCCCCGGGGTGTGTTTCCAGCAGGTACTCGGTGGTGACGTCGCCGGCCGAGCAGGCCTCGTCCGCCCGGGCGTCCACTCCCAGTCTGCGGAGCCGGTCGACGTACGCCTCGCCGCTCTCGGTCGGGTTGTTCGAGAAGAACAGGAGGTCCAGCCCTGCGGTCCGGAGCCGGTCGACCGCGCCCGTCGTCCCGGGGAGAAGGTCGTCGCCGCGGTAGACAGTCCCGTCGAGGTCGACGATAGCGCCGGCGAAGGTCATGCCCGACACGGAGGACTGGGACGGTATAACCCCGGTGGTTCGGTCGGTCGATGCCGGGGCCGACGCGGGTCCCCCACGGACGACCCGACGACGACTCCGGTACGGTGATACACCCGGGCGACGAGGAAGGGACATGGAACGCATCCCGCTGTCGAACGCAGCCTTCGAGGGCGACAACAACGCCTACCTCTTCGCGGACGGCCCGGAGACGGTGCTGGTCGACACCGGCGACTGGACGGACCGGACCCGGGAGCAGCTCGCGGCCAGCCTCGGCCGACACGGCGTCGAGTTCGGGGACGTCGACAGGGTGTTTCTGACACACTGGCACGCCGACCACGCCGGCCTGGCCGGGGCCATCCAGGCCGCAAGCGGGGCACCCGTGTACGTCCACGAGGCCGACGCGGCGCTGGTCGCTGGCGACGCCGACGCCTGGGACGCTCTCGACGCGACGATGGAAGAGCGGTTCGCGGACTGGGGGATGCCCGAGGCCGAGCGTGCGACGCTCCGTGAGACACTCGTCGACCCGGACACGCTCGGCCCGTGGCCGGACGTGACCACCTTCACTGGCGGCGAGACGTTCAGCGTCGACGGGGCGCCCATCGAAGCCGTCCACGCGCCCGGCCACGCCGCCGGGCTCTGTCTGTTCGAGTGCGAGGGAATAGTGCTCTCGGGCGATGCGCTCCTCCCGAAGTACACGCCCAACGTGGGTGGTGCGGACGTGCGCGTCGCGGACGCGCTGGCGAAGTACCTGCGGACGCTCGACGGAATCGTCGCGGCGGACTACGACCGCGCGTGGCCGGGCCACCGCGACCCCATCGAGGACCCCGGCACCCGTGCCGAGACCATCATCGAGCACCACGAAGAGCGCGCCTGGCGCGTGCTGGACGCCCTCCGCCGGCGCGGGCCCTGTGACGCCTGGACGGTCAGCGCCGACCTCTTCGGCGCTCTCGACGGGATTCACGTCCTCCACGGCCCGGGCGAGGCCGCGGCACACCTCGACCACCTAGTCGAGGCCGGTGACGTCGTCCGGACCGGTCGCGAGTACTGCCTGGCCGAGGGTGTCGCCGAACGCCTCGACGGCGACGGGCGGTGGCCGCTGGAGCGGTGAGCGGGGCGCAGATGTTGGACGAAATTGGGTGAAAACTCGGAAAATCTCTTTTTATGTGGGATACCCGCTTCCACCCGGGAGCCCGCAAGATGACCGATCCACAGGAGGGAAGCCATGGACTCGTGTGACCACTGCAACAGTCCGGTCTCGGCGCAGTTCGTCCGCGTCTTCGCCGTCGACTCCGGCGAGGTGCTCGCGTGTCCGAACTGCACCGCGAACGTCGGTATCGCCGAGGTGGCGATGCGCCGGGCACGCGAGACGTAGGCTGTCCGTGATACGGATTGCTGTCGTTCAGTACCGGATCGACCGCAGGACAGCGAGCGGTCGGCCTGGAAAACAGCGACAGCAATCCGTATGGGACACCCACCACCCGGGCCGTTGGGTCGCGGTCCCGAGCCTAGCCGACAGATCCCCGCTGGCGTCGACTCTCCGGCCGCGACGGCGCCCTCGACCCACAGCAGTACCGTCGCGAGCACGCAGGCCGTTTGCTGCCGGCAGTGAGGTTGTGTAACCACTACCCACAGGCGCAGTACGGCTTTTGTCCTCCTCGCACATAGACCTGACATGGACGAGTCTCGGGACGCTCCGACCCGTCGCCGGTTTCTCTCCCGGGCGGCGGTCGGGCTGGCTGGCGTCACCGCCACGGGCGGGGTGGCTGGCTGTCTCGGCGATGGCGGACCGGCGGGCGGCGACGGCACCGATGGCAGTGGGGACGGCGATAGCGGTGCGGAGGCAGCCACGCCCACCCCGACGCCGGCGGGCCTCCGACTGGAGACACTCGACGTGGAGGGGTCACCCGGCGGGCAGGTCGCCGTCAAGCCACATGGCGAGGCCGCGTTGCTCGATTTCTTCGCGACCTGGTGTGCCCCCTGCAAGCCCCAGATGGCCGAGTTGCGGACCGTCCAGTCCGAACACCCGGACCTGCACATACTGTCGATGAGCCAGGAGGAAGACGCCGGGTTGATACGGGAGTTCTGGGTCGAGTACGAGGGTACCTGGCCCGTCGCACAGGATACCCGCCTCGAGGCGTTCCAGGAGTACGACGTCACGCGCATCCCGACGATGGTTCTCCTGGACGCCGACGGCGAGGAGGTCTGGCGCCACAGCGGGCTCTCTCCCGCCGGGGACATCATCGAACGAATCGAGGAGGCAGGGGGATGACCGGCCGGGTCACGGCCACTGCCGTGTCACGCGAAGCGACGAATGTGGAGGTGACAGCGCGTGGTTGACATCGGCCTCGCGACGTTCGCGTTCGGGCTGGGGACGGCCACGTTCTTCGCGCCCTGTGCGTTCCCCCTGTTGCCCGGGTACATCGCGTACTTCCTCGGAGCTGACGACGAGTCCGTTTCCGACACCTGGCCCGCGCGTATGCGCCGGGCCGTGGTCGTATCGCTGATCACGAGCCTGGGGTTTCTGGCCGTCTTCGGGACGCTCGCGGCCGTCGTGTTCGTCGTCGGGACGCAGTTCCTCGGCGACATCGCCGTCCTCGAGGTGGGCGCCGGGGCCGTCCTCATCGTGCTGGGGCTCGTGATGCTCAGCGGGAAGACCACGGGCGCGTTCGCCCACGTCCAGTTGCCGGAGCGCCGGCGGGGTCCGGCCGGATTCTTCGGCTTTGGCGTCGTCTACGCGGCCGCCGCCGCGGGCTGTACCGGCCCGCTGTTCGTCGGGGTCGCCTCGCTTGCTCTGACTGGCCCGGCGCAGGCGTTCACGGCCTTCGGCGCCTACGCCGCCGGGATGGTCGTCCTGCTCGTGGGGGTAACCCTACTCACCGCGCTCGGGAAAGACACCCTCCTGCAACGTGTCACGTCGAACACCCGCCTCGTCACGCGGCTGGCCGGCGGGGCGCTCGTCGTCGCCGGACTCGTCCAGATCTACTGGTTCCTGTTCGTTTTCGACGGGCTCTCGTACATCTAGGGTCGCTCGTTCTCGCGCACGATCCGGGCCGCCCCCCAGTCGCCGGACTCGCTCGTGTCCCCCGGGACGTGAACCTCGGTCAGCGCGCAGTTGTCCTGTGAGTGTTCGACGAATGCGCTTGGCAGGTCGGTCCCCGCGAGATGGCCCAGTAGCGTGTATATCGGACCGCTGTGGGTCACGACGAGTGCCGTCTCCCCCGGGTCCGCCCCGGCGAGGAGGTCCTCCCAGGCGGCGAGGACACGCTCGCGGAGGTCGAGCAGGCTCTCACCACCCGCGGGCCGCGACCGGACGCCCATCACGCCGGTGGTGGCTCTGAATTCGGGATACCTCCCGAACAGTTGCTCTTTCGACAGGCCCTGGTAGACACCGACGTCCCGCTCGCGCCAGCGCCGGGTGTAGGTCGGGGTCGGTGGGACTCCCGCCTCGTGGAGCAGGGCTGCGGTCTCGCGCGCTCGACGGAGGTCCGAGGCGACGACGCGGTCGATAGCGTATACCGACGCGAGGTGTGCGCCGAGTTCGCGGGCCTGCTCGCGGCCACTGTCCGCGAGTCCGACCGGGGCCCATCCCTGGACGCGGTTCTCGCGGTTCCAGGCCGTCTCGCCGTGGCGGACCAGGAGCACGGTTGCGTCGGCAGACACGTTTCTCGGGAGTGTATGTGGAGCGCCCCGAAGTCTTTTACCTGCCGGTCCAGCGCAACAGCAGGAGGGTCGACTCGAAGAGGAGGATCATCGTCGTGGCGACGATGAAGGGGGCCATCCCGGTGGGATCGGGACTGAAGATGAACGCGATGCCGGCGAAGGCCGCCCAGAAGAGGAGCCGCCGCCCCTCGAGCCACCGCCGCGAGGTGACGCCCATCATGATCGCGAGCATCATGAACAGGGGTATCTGGAAGATCACCGCGAACAGCCCGAGCATGAGCAGGATGAGGTCGAACGTATCCGAGAGGCTGAATGCGATCTCGGCGACGGGCTGTGAGTAGCCCAGGAAGTAGATGAAGATGATCGGCAGGATAAGAAAGAATGCAAAGGCGATGCCGACCGCTGCGAGTACGAGGCTCGTCGGCACCGACGCGAGGTAGTACCGCCGCTCATTCGGGTACAGGCCGTCGTCTCGGGGGCCGGCGCCGCGCCGATGGACGCCTGGACGCAGTCACTGGGTGGTCCCGGGAGAAACGAGTACCACAGGAAGTTGATCAGCCGGTCTGCAAGCGGGAAGGCGACGGCGCTGACCAGCGCCATCACGACGATGACGTACGCGAGCCGGCGGACCATCTCCTCGATGTGTTCCCCGAGGGGCATCTCCTCGTCGTCGGGAGCCCCTTCCTGGACCGGGCCAACCGGTTCCGGGTCCACCCGACCCTCGCCGGGGATGGTCACGTCGGCTCCCTCTTCGGGGTTGCCCTCCGCCATCGGGCGGCCTTGGCTGGCCCGTCTTGTAAGCCTTCCCTCTCGGCCTAGTAGCCACCGAGCTCCTCGATCTCCGAGAGGTCACCGACCGGCACGAAGTGTTCGGGCATCTCTGCCTCGCCCGTGGGCGTGATCCACAGCCGCTGGCTCTTTTCGGGGTCGACGTCGAACACCACCGTGCCGAGTGCCGACGTCCCCGGTTCGATCGTCGCGTCGCCGATGTGTTCGACGTCGATGCGGTCGTCCGAATTCACCTTCTGTGAGGGCTCTCTGTCGAAGCGCTGCCAAGCACCGTCGTCGGTCAGCAGGCGGAAATTGAGTCTCGGGAACTCTACAGCCTCGCTTCGTGGGTTGGTCACTTCGAGCGTGACGATGAGGTACGTGCCGTCGGCCTCGGAGAAGTTGACTTCGCTGCCGATCTGGTCGGCCCGGGTGAGCTCGATGATCCGGTAGGTGACCTGTTTCCCCTCCTCGCCGACGGTAAACGTCTCACCCACGTCGTGGGTGAACGAGGTCTCACCGTCGGCGGAGGCGGGTGTCGGTGTCTCCGTCGGTGTCTCGGCATCAGCCGGCGTCGCCGTCTCCGTTGGCGTCTCTGTCTCCGCCGGCGTGGGCGTGCCCGACTCCGACTCGGGTGTTCCGCTCTCCTCGCCGCCACCGTCACCATCACCGTTCCCGTCTCCGCCACATCCCGCGAGTGAAGCCGTCAGTGCTGTGCTCAACCCCGCCAGCAGTGCGCGTCTGTGCATGCTGGTCCCTGAGAGCGCGTGTAGTTTAAACTGACGGCGGTCTACGTGCCACGACTGTTGACTCGCTGGATACCACAGCCGTCCTCTCGACGGTTCATCCAGGCCTCCCGCGGTGCGTCCTCGACCGGTACCGAACCGATCCGTATCGTCCGCCCTCGACCAGTTTCCTCGACACCGACCCTGTTCTCCCAACCACCTATTGTGTCGAACAGTTATCGGGTCGTATCGTATGGTCCGAGAAATCTGATGTCGTCCCGGCTGATACTGTCGGCTATAACTTCGTGAGCGATTCCGCCACGATAGGGTGGCGAAACTCCTCACGTGAGTATGGCCGATAGTATGACTCCGGTGTCCGTTACAGCCACTCCGCGAAGGACGTCGATTCGCGACTCCGCCGGAGATACTCGCGTTGCATCGCTGTAACTGCTCCCTCGAACGACTGGCCCTCCGCCAGTCTCTCCCGTACCCGCGCAATCTTCCAGTCACTCGGTGACACTCCGGCCTCCCAGCGCGCCTCGATGGGTGTCAGGTAGCGCTCAACGGCGTCCGCGGGAACGCCGGACTCGCGCAGTCCCTGGCGGGCGTACGCGAAGAGTTCTCCGAAGATTTCCTCGTGGTCGGTCGTCCGCTCGCCGTCGGCGGTCAGCCAGGCCAGGTCCGCGTCGAGACCGTCCGCGACGGCGTTGTAGAACGACTCGTCGGCGGCCTCCCAGGGCAATTCGGCGAGGGGGTGGCCGGCACTGACCAGCCCGCGGATCAGGCCGGCGACCAGCGCCTGCAGGCCGACGACGTCCCGGATGGTGGGCTGGGTCGGGAGGGGGCGATACTCGATGCGTAGCGACCGCTCGTCGCCGGTCCCGACGGGGTCACCGCCCACCACACACCGGAGCCACCGCCAGTACGTCGAGCGCTTGTGGGCGAACTCCCAGTAGCGGTCCGCGCGCGTCTCGCGCGGCGAGTCCTCGAGCCACTCCCGGAGGAAAGGGGCGTAGACCTCGTCTGCGACGACGCGGTCGACGGCGTCGGTCGCCGTCTCGATGTCGCATGGCACGCGAACCTTGGACTGCTCGCTGATTCCGACCGACTGCTCGAAGGCCGCGATCCGGAGTTCGTGGTCGGTCTCGTTCAGCACGGTCTCGGGGTCGACGTCGCCGTAGAGGTCGGCGGGCAGGAACGGCGAGTTCGTCGACAGCGCCAGCACCGGTCCCAGCGTCCTGATCGCGGCGTTGTAGTAGTCGGGGAACGCCGCCGCCGAGGGGATCTGGAGGTGGGGCTGGATGGAGGTTGCCAGCGACTCGAAGAGGATCGTCGGGAACTCGCGCTCGAATCCCGGCACCGAGAGCCCGACGCTCCTGCCACCGTAGGCCAGGGATTCGTTGTCGATGGCGACATAGCGCGGGTCCGGTTGCATGTGCTCGGCGACGGTCACGTCCCCGTAACGCTCGACGGCCGCGAGGTAGTCGTAGCTCCCCGCCTCCGGCGGGACGGTCCACATCGCGTCGAGTACGAGGTCGCACCCGTGTGCCTTGGCGTCGGCCCGTCCCGCCGCGAACGCGTCCTCGATGGCCGTCGCCTGTGCGGCGAGTCCGTCGGGGTCGAGGACGTTCGGGTCCGTGTTGAGTTCGGCGTTGTGTACCCCGAGTTCCTTGTTCGCCGGGCCCTCGAAGGCTTCGTCCGGGAGCGCCGCCAGCCGACACGTCCGCCCGGGTCCGGCCTCCTCGTCACTCCCGGCCGGCGGAGAGTCAGCCCCGCTCTCGACGGCGTACACTTCCATCTCGAGCCCGACCGCGAACTGATCGTTGTCGTAGCGGCCGGCGGCGATGGCCTCCCGGAGCTCCGCCGCCTGCCCCGCGACGCGCTGGGCGAACGCGTCGGCGGCCCCGGGGTCGAGCGACCGCTCGACCAGGTCCACGATGTCCTGCATTCACCTGATGTCGACCACGAGGACCGGCTGGTCGGCGTTCTTGACGACGCGCTCGGTGGTGCTACCCAGCGAGGCCATCCGTCCGGGCCCGGTCTTGCTGTGGGTTCCCATCACGATCAGGTCGATCCCTGCCTCGTCGGCGTACTCGGTGATCTCTTTCTGTGGCGTCCCCTCACGGCGCTCGGTCACGCACCCGACGCCAGCGTCCTCGATCCGGATCCTGGCGTCCTCCAGTGCGCGGTCGCCTTCCTCCTCGAGGGTCGCGCGGACGTCGTCTTTCGTGTCGTCGTCGGCCGCGCGGTACAGCCGGCTCTCGACAACGTAGAGGGCGTGCACGGTGGCGTCCCGGTCGCTCGCAATCGGCAGGGCGTGTTCCATGACCTCCACGGTCCCGGAACTCCCGTCCGTCGGCAGGAGGATGTCGTCGTACATGGTCGCTCTCTCTCCGGGACGGGACTTAACGCTGTCCCACGCCGGCCGACTACGGTCGTCCCCGACCCCGCGGGCTGGAGGGGCTACCCGCCGGTGAAGTGCGGGTGGTCGCTGACGTGTCGCGGGAGGTACCGGGCGCGCTGCGGGAGGTCGCCGACGTCCCCCTCGACCAGCTCACGGAGGTCTCCCAGGCCCATGTCGCGTTCCTCGCCGGTCGCGCGGACGTTCACACCGAGCTGGCCGTCTTCGATCTCGTCGTCACCGACCACGACGTAGTAGGGCACCCAGTCGGTCTCGGCGCCAGCGATGCGCCGCCCCACCGACTCGTTGCGGTCGTCGATGTCGACCCTGATTTCGGCCGCTTCGAGGTCGTCGGCCAGCTCCTCGCAGTACCCGAGGTGGGCGTCGGGATTGACCGGGATGAACCGGACCTGGGTCGGCGAGAGCCACGTCGGCAGCTGGGGCGTGTCCATCGTCGCCGTGTCCTCCAGCAGGGCGGCCATCACGCGCTCGATCCCTCCCGACGGCGAGTAGTGCAGGATCGGTGGGTGGTGCTGGTGGGTGCCGTCGGTGTACTCGATGTCGAA
The DNA here is from genome assembly GCA_003022745.1 of Halobacteriales archaeon SW_9_67_25. Lineage (GTDB taxonomy): Archaea > Halobacteriota > Halobacteria > Halobacteriales > Haloarculaceae > SW-9-67-25. The sequence continues at coordinate 8,676 of PXSU01000074.1, read as the reverse complement.
CCGTTCGGCGCTCTCGACGTCGATTTGGACGGTCGGGTTCTCGATGGGCCGGCCCAGCCCGTCGATGGCCGCGAAGTCGATCTTCGCCGACCAGTAGTGGTGTCGCTCCGGGATGATCTCCAGGAGAGCAGGCTTTTCGAGGTCCGCGACGACGTCCTCGACCCACGCCTCGTTGTTCTCGTAGAACTCCCGGGTCATCCGGATGGCGGGCTCGTAGTTGATGTCCAGATCTTCGGAGGTCTGCAACGCGAGTTTGGCCTGGGCCATCAGTTCCGCCCGGGCCTGGTCCATGTCGCGGGTCGCGGTGTGCATGTCGGGCATCGTGAACGCACGCAGGCGCTTCAGCCCCGCCACCTCGCCTTTCTGCTCGCGCCGGAAGGAGTAGGTGGACATCTCGTAGATCCGCAGGGGCAGGTCGTTGACCGAGATGTGCATATCGCGCATGATGGAAAACTGGCCGAAACACGCTGCGAACCGGAGCATCATCCGGCGGTCACCCGACTCGAAGCGGTACTGGCGCTCGCCGAACTTGCCGGCGTGTTCCCGTATCGAGCGCGCGCCGAGGTCGTACATGATGGGCGTCTCGACGGGCATCCCGCCGTACCCGACGATCAGGTCGTTGACGTACGCCATCAGTGCGTCCCTGACGAGCTTCCCCCGCGGGTAAAAGCGGAGGTTGCCGACGTCCGAGAGTTCATCGTAGCCGACGAACTCCTTCTCGCGCATGAGTTCGAGGTGGGGTGGCTCCTCGCCCGGGCTGGCGACGATTCCCTCGACCTCGTCCTCGATGAACGCCCGCATGTCACCGCTCACGTCGGCTTTCGCCTCGACGGCGTCGGCCACGGAGCCGTCGGGGTGCATGACCAGCCACTCGCTGGGCTCGCGGTCGGGTTCGCCCGCTTCCTCGTCCTCGTCGCGGTGGGCGGCGACGTGCCGGGACAGTTCCGAGAGCGGGTGGCCCTTGCACGATACTTCGAAGGACTTGTACCAGCCGAATGGCGCCCGGAGGACCTCGTAGCCGTCGGCTTCGAGTTCGGTCTCGAGGTCGCGCATGACCTGCTTGGCGGCGTCAGGGCCGGCGAGGTCCTCGCTCAGGTGGGCGTAGGGGTAGAGGACGACCCGGCCAGTGTTGAGCTGGTCGGTCACGTCCCGCAACTCCGCGAGGGCGTTCTCGACGACGCCCTCGACGTCGGCCTCGTCGTCGGACTCGACGCTGGCAAAGACCGTCACGCACTCCTCCATGCGCCCCTCCATCGGGACCCCCTCGGTTTCGGCAAGGCCGTCGGGGCCGGCCGTCTCCCGGGCCTCGAACTCCAGGTGGTCCGAGTGGATGAACAACAGTCGCATACCTCAGGCAATCCGACGCCCGGTAAAAAACGTGCCGAATGGCGGACCCACTCTCCGCGTGCGCCGCCTACGCCTGCTCTTCTTTCAGGTCTTCCAGTTCGGCCTCGACCTCGCGCTCGTCGACGGCCGGTGCCTCGACGTCTTCGGCCGGCGCCGGCCCGGATTCCGTGCTCGCCGATTCGCTTCCGCTGTCCGCGGTCGATTCCTCGCCAGCCTCGCTCTCATCCATCTCGGATTTGATGGTTTCGAGTTCGGTGTCGACGGAGGCGTCGTCGGCCAGTTCCTCGAGTTCGCGGTCGAGTTTGCTCCTGTCCGTGAGGCCGTCCTCCAGGGCACCCTGTTCGCGGAGTTCGTCGAGCGCGGCCGCGCGGGCCTCCATGTCTTCGGTCTCTTCCTCGGCACGCTCGATGGTCCGAGAGACGTCGGACATCTCGTCGCTGGCGCCTGTCATCGCCTCTGAGACGCGGGCGCTGGCCTCGGCGGCCTCGTAGCGGGCCTTCATCGTCTCCTTTTTCGTGCGGAACTCCTCGATGCGCCGCTGGAGCTGGTCTTTCTTCTCGATGAGCTGGTCCTGTTTGCCCTGGAGGTCCGCGATCTGCCCTTCGAGTTCCTCGATCTGGGTCATCTTCTGCTGTTTTTTTTCCAGGGCCCGCCGCGCGAGGTCGTCCCTGTCTTGCTCGACGGCCTGGCGGGCCTGTTCGTTGTGCTTCTCGACGTTCTCCTCCAGGCGGCGTTTCTGGATTTCCAGGCGCTTCTTCTGGGTCGTGAGGTCTGCGATGCCCTGTTTGACCTGCTGGAGTTCGTCCCGGAGCTGTTCGTAGGAGTAATCCAGTGTCTCCGTGGGGTCCTCGGCCCGGTTGAGGACGGCGTTTATTTTCGACCGGATGACGTACGAGGCGCGCGAGAGTATTCCCATGGGGAGCTGTTGTACCCCGCGAAACTTAAATTCGGAGACACTGACTCCCCTATGTCCCGACGACTCCGACTCCCGGGCGCTCGCGAGGTCCGTGCGACCCTGAACGGCGAGGAAGCCGCCAGCGGCTGCGTCGTCGCCTGTCCACCCCACCCGCAGATGGGCGGTGACCGGAGCGACGCCCGCTTGCGCGCGGTGGGCGACGCGCTCGGCGAGCGCGACGTGGCCTGTCTGCGCATTGACTACGGCCCCTGGGACGAAGCTCGGGGCGAACAGATCGACGTCCGGACTGCACTGGAGTGGGTCCGCGAGCGCTACGGGAGCGTGGGACTGTTCGGGTACAGTTTCGGCGGGTCTGTTGCGCTGCTCGCGGCCGGGACTGCCTTCAGTGAGGACCCCCCCGCCGCCGCCGCGCTGTCGGTGCTGGCTCCCGCGGCGTCCATCGAGGGACTCAACGCCACTGCGGCCGTCGACGACGTCGCGTGTCCGCTCCAGGTCGTCTACGGTGAGCGCGACGACACGGTCGACTCGCTATCGGTCGCCGAGCGCGCCCGCGACCACGGTGGGGTCGTCGAGACATTTGCGGCCGACCACTTCTACGTGGGGCAACACGGCAAGGTCGGCGACGTCGTGGCGACTTTTTTACCGGTCGTCTCTGACAGGTTCCCATCGGCGTCAGTTTCCCACCGAAGTTTGTCGCCTGCCTCGATGCCGAGGCGACGTCGGAGTGACGCTGGAATGGTGACCATCCCCCTGTCGCTGACCGTGGTTTCTTCGGGGACGTCTTCTGTTTCCATACCCGCTCATATCGGCTCTTGAGCAATACATGTTGCGCCACATGTGTCTCCGCGAACGGACCAAACTTTCCCCGCCGCGTATCCCGGTCGAAACCGTTTTGGTGGTGCCAGGCACACCCTCGATATGCCGACAGGAACGGAGACCGGCTACGATCCGAGCCTGGGCCGGAAATTCGTTTTCGTGACCGGCGGCGTCATGTCCGGGCTGGGGAAGGGCATCACTGCCGCGAGCATCGGCCGCCTGCTCGCGAACGCGGGCTTCGACGTGACCGCCGTCAAGATCGACCCCTACCTCAACGTCGACGCGGGCACGATGAACCCCTTCCAGCACGGCGAGGTCTACGTCCTCAAGGACGGCGGCGAGGTTGACCTCGACCTCGGGAATTACGAGCGCTTCCTCGATACGGACATGACCTCCGACCACAACGTCACTACCGGGAAAGTCTACCGGGAGGTCATCGAGAAGGAGCGCGCGGGCGACTACCTGGGCAAAACCGTCCAGATCATCCCGCACATCACCGACGAAATCAAGCGCCGTGTCCGCGAGGCAGCCGTGGGCTCGGACGTCTGTATCGTCGAAGTGGGCGGAACCGTGGGCGACATCGAGGGGATGCCCTACCTCGAAGCCCTCCGGCAGTTCGCCCACGAGGAAGATTCCGAGAACATCCTCTTTACCCACGTCACGCTCATCCCGTACTCGAAGAACGGCGAACAGAAGACCAAGCCGACCCAGCACAGCGTGAAGGAACTCCGCTCTATCGGCCTCCAGCCCGACGTCATCGTGGGTCGCTGCGAGGACCCCCTGGAGGAGAAGACCCGCGAGAAGATCGCTCTGTTCTGTGACGTCCCCACCGGTGCCGTCTTCTCGAATCCCGACGTCCCCGACATCTACCGCGTGCCGCTCGTCGTCGAGGACGAGGGTTTAGACGAGTACATGATGGATCACCTGGAACTGGCCGGCGAGGCGCTCCCCGCCGGAGGACGGGACACGGCCTGGCGCGAGACCGTCACCCGCGAGCGCGACGACGAGACGAGTGTTGCCCTCGTAGGCAAGTACGGGATGGAGGACGCGTACATCTCGGTCCACGAGGCGCTGAAACACGCCGGCATCGCGACGGGCGTCGACGTCGACCGCCGGTGGGTCCACTCGGAGGATCTCGCGGAGGGACACGACAGCCAGCTCGCAGACGTCGACGGCGTGGTCGTCCCCGGCGGGTTCGGGTCGCGAGGCACCGAGGGCAAGATCGAGGCAATCCGCTACTGCCGGGAGAACGATGTCCCCTTCCTGGGGCTGTGTCTTGGCTTCCAGATGGCCGTCGTCGAGTTCGCACGGAACGTCCTCGGTTTCGAGGGCGCTCACTCGGCGGAACTCGACGAGGACACGCCCCATCCCGTCATCGACCTCCTGCCCGAGCAGAGGGAACTCGACGACATGGGCGGGACGATGCGCCTGGGCGCCCACGCCACCGATATCGAGCCCGGCACCCTCGCTCACGACCTCTACGGCGACACCTCCTGTACCGAGCGCCACCGCCACCGTTACGAGGTCAATCTGGAGTACATCGACGGCCTCGAGGCAGCGGGGATGGTCTTCTCTGGCGTCTCGGGCAACCGGATGGAGATTCTCGAACTGCCCGACCATCCTTACTTCCTCGGGACGCAGTTCCACCCCGAGTTTCGCTCGCGTCCGACGCGGGCGAGTCCGCCCTTCGTCGGCCTGATGGAGGCGGTGCTCTCCCGGCAGGAGGAGACCCCCGGCGTCGAGGAACGGCCAGCGGTCGGAGGAGGGAACTGATGGTCGACGTCGAGACGTTCATCGAGGACGCACGAGCCGAGATTGCCCAGGAGGTGGGCGACGCCGAGGCGGTGATCGCGCTCTCGGGCGGCGTGGACTCCTCGACGGCCGCTGCGCTGGCCTACGATGCCGTTGGCGACCAGCTCACGCCCGTCTACGTCGACACCGGCCTGATGCGCAAAGGCGAGACCGAGCAGGTCCGGGAGACCTTCTCCTATATGGATTCGTTGCGGGTCGTCGACGCCCGCGACCGCTTTCTGGACGCCCTCGAAGGTGTCACCGACCCCGAGGAGAAGCGCCACGCCATCGGCGAGGGGTTCATCCGGGAGTTCGAGACCGTCGCCCGCGATGTCGGGGCCGACTACCTCGTCCAGGGGACCATCTATCCCGACCGCATCGAGAGCGAGGGCACCATCAAATCCCACCACAACGTCGGTGGCCTGCCCGAGCGCATCGACTTCGAGGGTATCGTCGAGCCGATGCGGGACCTCTACAAGGACGAAGTCCGGGAGGTCGCCCGTGCGCTCGGGCTCGAGGAGGTCATCTCCGAGCGGATGCCCTTCCCCGGGCCCGGACTGGCGGTGCGCATCCTCGGCGAGGTCACCGAGGAGAAACTCACCGTTGCCCGCGAGGCCAACCACGTCGTCGAGGAGGAACTCGATGAGTACGACCCCTGGCAGGCGCTGGCCGCGGTCGTCGGGAAGGCCACGGGCGTGAAGGGGGACAACCGCGTCCACGGCTGGGTGGTCGCGGTCCGGTCCGTCGAGTCGCGGGACGGCATGACCGCACGCGCCCAGGAAATCGACTGGGAGACCCTCCAGCGCATCCAGTCCCGTATCACCGGCGAGAACGAGACGGTTGCGCGGGTGCTCTACGACGTGACGCACAAACCGCCCGCGACCATAGAGTACGAGTGAGTATGCGGGTCATCGTTGCAGGCGTCGACGACCACGACGTCGCCGTGGCAATCGCCGATGAGGGACACGCTGTCGAGCGCGTCGACCTCGCCAACCGCCCCGCCCTGGAGGGTGCCGGCGTCCACGAAGTCGATGTTCTCGTCCTGACGGAGGTCAGGCAGGCCACCGCCATCCCGGTGGCGAAGGACCTCACCGACGACCTGCAGGTGGTCGTCTACGCCGACGGGTCGCTGCCCGACTTCGCCCGCGGGCAGGCCGACCTGGCCGTCGACCCCGACTTGCTGGACCCGGGGACGGTGGCCGAGGAACTCGATTCGCAGTCACAGCGGGGGCCAGGCCAGTGAGTGATAGTGAGCTGTACGAGGAGTATCGGGAGGCAGGACAGCAACTGCACAGCAAGATACTGGACGCGTACTCGGACCGGGAGTTGATTCTGGATTCGGCGGAGGCACTCGGACTCGAACACGACGGGACCAACATCTTCTACGAGTCCGAGTCGGACATGACCGTTCACTACGAGTTTCTGCTCTACGAGTACCAGTGGGACGGGAAGACCGCAGCCGAGCGATTTAACGAGGCAAAACGCTGGGACACCGCGACCGAACGGCGAGTCCTTGCGGCGACACTCGAGGCGGAGACGTCTCTGTTTGCGGTAACCGCGGTCGACGAGAGTGACTACCGGTTCACAATCACCGATGTGCTGGGCAGTGGTGAGGAGGTCTCGGTTCTCGATATCAACCTGAGTCAGCACATCCAGCCGGGTATCGTGCTGTTCGTCCGTCCGGTCCAGTATGAGAACTTCGCCACTACCTCGGGCGTCTTCTTTCCGTTCTCCCCGGACGAACTGGAGTATCTGCTCGACGAATACGAGAACCGTGCCGACCATCTCGACGAGACGCCCACGTCGACGTGGCGCTACGCCGCATTCTACGACCTGTATCGAGAGTGTGGTATCCAAACCGTCTACCGGTGACGGCACCTTCGGGGCGAGCGTACTCTACTCGGACGAGAGAGAGCACGCCGCCAGGCGCTCGCTGCCCTCGGAGACGACCGGTGAACCGTGTCCGGGACAGGCGACATCGAATTCGGATCCCCGGTAGGTGAAGGAAGCGATGCTCTCGCGGGCGCGGTCGTGGTCCCAGTTCAGGAACCCCGGCGGGACGTCGAAGGCACCGTCTCGTTCCCTGACGAGGTCGCCCAGCATCGCCACCGACAGTTCCTCGTGGACGAAACACGTGTGGCCTGGTGTGTGACCGGGGGTGTGGTAAGCGGTGAACCCGCCAACCGTCTCTCCGTCTGCGACCGTCTCGACGGGTCCGTCGGGCGCACGCTGGACGAGACCTGTGAGCTGCTGGAGTGCCCGTTTCGGAGTCCCCCAGGCCGGCCGCTGGCGTCCCGAGAGGTAGGGTTCGTCCTCGACGCCGAGATACACCGTGGCGTCCAGGCCCCGGAGGTCGAGACCGCCGACGTGGTCGAAGTCGGCGTGTGTCAGGAGCACCCGGTCGATTGCGGCGGGCGAACCGGCGACCGTCTGCACCCCGCGGGCGAGCCGGCGACGGTGCCAGGGCATCCCGGTGTCGACGAGGGTGTAACCATCGCGGTCTTCGAGGAGGTAGGCGTTGACGCCCTGGAGGTCGAACCACCACACGCCGTCGGCCAGTCGAGTGACCATGCCGGCGGTAGGGCCGGTCCGCACAAAGGCACGTGGATTCGAGATATCTATGATTGCGACCGTCGGGCGGGAACTGGACGCGCCGGTCGTCTCGGCCGATGGCGACCTGACCCACGAGGAGACAAAGGGAGTCGTAGTCCTCGGGGGGTACTGGGACTGACGGACGAGCCTCTACTGAACCAAGTAGCTAAGTGCCCCGAATCCGAGACAGCGCGTATGCCAGGCCAGTTCGAGCAGTACGGCGGCAGACACGTTCCCGAGCCACTGGAGGAACCGCTCGCACAGCTCGCTGCGGCCTTCGAGGAGGTCGTGCCCTCCGAGGAGTTCCAGGAGCGCTACCAGTACCTCCTGAAACACTACGCCGGGCGGCCGACGCCGGTGTATCACGCCGAGACGCTCAGCGAGCGCTGGGGGACGAACATCTACTTCAAACACGAGGACCTCCTGCACGGTGGCGCCCACAAGCTCAACAACACGCTGGGTCAAGGACTGCTGGCCAAGAAGGCCGGCAAGGAGCGACTCATCGCGGAGACCGGCGCCGGCCAGCACGGCACCGCGACGGCGATGGTCGGCGCACTGCTGGACATCCCGACGAAGGTCTACATGGGCCGCAGGGACGTCAACCGCCAGGAAATGAACGTCTTCCGGATGCGCCTCCTGGGTGCGGAGGTCGAGGAGGTCACGCGGGGCAACGAGGGGCTCGCGGAGGCCGTCGACGCTGCCCTCGAAGATTTTGCGGGGAATATGGAGGAGACCCACTACCTCGTGGGTAGCGCTGTCGGCCCGGACCCGTTCCCGCGGATGGTCCGTGAGTTCCAGTCGGTCATCGGCCGCGAGGCCCGCGAGCAGGTCCAGGAACTGCACGGTGACCTGCCCGACGCCTGTGTCGCCTGCGTCGGCGGGGGCTCGAACGCCATCGGCCTCTTCCACGCGTTCAAGAACGACGACGTGATGTTCTACGGCGCCGAACCCGGGGGGAAAAGCGAGAACCGACACTCTGCGCCCCTCTCGAAGACCGAACAGGACGAACCCGAGGTCTTCCAAGGGATGAAGACGAAGGTCATCGACGAGGACACCACCAACCACTCCGTCAGTGCCGGCCTCGATTATCCCGCCGTCGGCCCGGAACACGCCGCCTTGCAGGAACTGGGTCGCGCCGAGTACCACGCCATCACCGACGAGGAGGCACTGGACGCGTTCCGGGAACTCAGCGAGGCCGAGGGCATCATCCCGGC
>PXSU01000073.1:1301-7542 GCA_003022745.1 Halobacteriales archaeon SW_9_67_25 | reverse complement strand
CTCTGAGTGTGCTGAAACGTCCGTATTTTGAGGGGGGTTAGTTTACTCGCGTTGCTGGAACCGATTTGGCTCCGGCTCGCATCGGATATATCGCTGAACTCCTGAGATAGGAGTACGATGCCGTGGAAGTCAGTCTACACCTTTTCCATCGCGCTCTCCTGTCGGGCTGTCGCTCCTCGTCTGTGGGTCTATCGTAGTGATTCTGGATAGTCTCGATGCTGACATTCATCCGGTCGCTCACTACTTCCACGGAGACACCACGATTGAGGAAGTGGGTGATGCTGGCCTTGCGGAGACTGTGGGCGTTCGTGTGCCCGCACTCTCGGGCACAGCTACCTACTTCTCTGCGAGAGGGTCTGTGGTCGTGAATTGGGCACTCCCCCTCCGTTGCAGCGGGGCACGTCCATTGCTTGACCGTCTTTTTGATGACCGAATCGCTCACCCGTCCGTGTTTCGTCGTCAGCAGCGGTCTGTTGCCGTGGCTGTCGGTCACATCCTTCCGGTGATGCTCAATGTACTCAGCAACGACTTGAGCCGTTTCCTCATCTATCAGGATGGGCCGCTCTGCTCTCGCTTGTTCCGCTCACCGTTCTTGAGCGGGCAACCGATTTCCGGTCTGTGGCGAACCTCAATCTGGGGTTTATTTCTCTGTAGATGTACCATAGATAGGTCTACACCACGGAGTGCCCCGAGCCTCGCACCAGTCCGGAATAACAGCAGGATGATGATATGCTCCCGAGAGGCACGCCGATAGCGGTCCATATAGTCGAGAATCCGCTGTACTCTGTCAGGGCCGATGCTGGTGTCTGAGCGTACGTCGTCACGACTAAGATTCGGTAATTCCACCTTCTCCGCCACGCCGCTTTTCACTACGTTCCGACGACTGCCCCATCGGAGGAACGCGCGAAGCTGACTGAGGTACTGCTTGCGCGTCACATTCGCGTAGTCCTGTTCTCTGAGCCAGTCCTCAAACTGGCCCGTTACCCATCCATCAACTTCAGTGAATGTGAATTCCGTATCTCTCAGCCACGATACGAACAAATTGACTGTCGTACAGTGATTCTCGTATGTAGATGGCTGATACTCGTCTTTGGCCCACTTCTTGAACTGCTCTGCTGCTTCCTGTGCCGATACTTCCCGCAGGTCGTGGTCTGTGTTCTGCATCTTGGTTCTCCTGCGGAATCCGGACGGCCCGGAAGACGCAGATGTGTCTCCTGAGTCGGTCTTTGCTGTGGTCTGCATATCCCTACAATGCAGGTAGAGGGGCTTAAACCCCCAATTTTGCCAAAACCATTAAGTGAAGGACACCCTGCACGCTCAGTCGGCAATATTGCCCGGATGTTTCGCCGGTTTGAGCCACCTGAGCGGAGCGTTCCGAGCTTTAAGTACCCGTCACGTATGGCAGTTTTCAGCCTAATTGGAGATGAAATACCCCCGATTTCCTTCGGCGAGAAGGACGTCGACAAGACCTCAACCGAAGACTGACTGCCCGTCAGCCAGGGCCCAAACAAGACAGCCAGGAGAGCACAGACGGCCCGACGATTCGCTTCGCGCGAGCGACCGGAGAGCGAGCGCGAAGCACGGAAAATTTGCGACCGAGCGAAGCGAGAGAGCAAATCATGCGAACGCGATGGGCTGCCCGGCAGCGCCCTCCTCGTCGCGGACCTTCTCCAGGGCGTCCTCGAAGTCGGCCATCCGGACCTGGGTGCGACCGTCGCGGATGGCGAACATCCCGGCCTCGGTGGCCAGCGAGGCCAGTTCGGCGCCCGAAAACCCCTCGGTCTCGCCGGCCAGGTCGGCCATCTCGACGCCCGCGGCCAGGTTCATCTCCCGGGTGTGGATATCCAGAATGCGCTGGCGGGCGTCCCAGTCGGGCAGGGGCACCTCGATGAGGCGGTCGAAGCGGCCGGGCCGCAGGATGGCGCGGTCGAGCATGTCGAAGCGGTTGGTGGCCGCGACGATGCGGATCTCGCCGCGGTCGTCGAACCCGTCCATCTCCGAGAGGAGTTGCATCATCGTCCGCTGGACCTCGGCATCGCCCGACGTTTTCGATTCGGTGCGCCTGGCGGCGATGGCGTCGATCTCGTCGATGAAGATGACCGCTGGCTCGCGCTCGCCCGCGAGTTCGAACAGGTCCCGGACCAGCCGAGCACCCTCGCCGATGAACTTCTGGACGAGTTCCGAGCCGGCCATCTTGATGAAAGTGGCGTCGGTCTGGTTGGCGACGGCTTTTGCGAGCATCGTCTTCCCGGTGCCGGGCGGGCCGTGCAACAGGACGCCGGAGGGCGGGTCGACGCCGACCTGGCGGAACTGTGCGGCGTTGACGAGCGGTTCCTCGACCGCTTCCCGGATTTCCAGGATCTGTTCCCCGAGGCCGCCGATGTCGTCGTAGGTGACCTCGGGGCTCTCCTCTACCTGCATCGCTTGCGCCCGGGCGTCGGTCTCCGGGTCGAGGATCGTCTGGACGTTAAACGAGTCGTTGATGGCGACCCGGTCGCCGGCCTCCATCTCCTCGCGGAGCGACGGCGACATCTCCGTCAGGACCTCCTGGTTGTTGCCGTGCTGTTTGACGACGACGCCCTCGACAGTGAGTTCCTCGGCCGTCGCGACGTACAGCGACGACGATTTGAGCGTGTCGTTCTCGCGTTCGAGCCGGTCGACCTCCTCGGTGAGTTGCTCTTGGCGGTCGTTGGCGACCCCGAGTTGCTCTAACCGCTCCCGCGGCGTCATGTCCGGGTCGAGGTCGAGACGCGGGCGGTCGGGGAGCGACGGACTGCGCGACATCTGGCTACCGAACCTTTGCAATCGGAGGACATAGGTTCTTCGGGTGGCCGGGCCGACTTCCGTCCTCGCGCGCCGGTCAGGACAGCCGCTCGAACTCCTCGAGATACGTCCCGTAGACGTCGAGTGCCGACTCGACTGTCCCGGGGTCGGTCATGTCGACGCCGGCCTCGCCCAGCAACTCGAGGGGATACCCGTGCGAGCCACTCCGGAGGAACTCCCGGTAGCGCCGGGCGGCGGGCTCTCCCTCCGACCGAACGTTCTCGACGAGCGCGACCGCCGCGGAGATGCCGGTCGCGTACTGGAAGACGTAGAAGGCCCGGTAGAAGTGCGGGATGCGCATCCACTCGCGGGCGATGCGGTCGTCCAGCACCGCCGGTTCGTAGTAGTCGCCTTTCAGTTCGCGATAGAGGTCGTCCAGTCGGTCGGCGGTCAGGGGCTCGCCTTCGGCACTCAGTTCGTGGGTCCGCTGTTCGAACTCCGCGAACATGGTCTGGCGAAACAGCGTCGACCGGAACCGTTCGAGGTACTCGTTGAGGACGTGCCGGCGCAGGCGGTCGTCCTTGACCGTCTCTAGGAGGTGGTGGGTCAGCAGCGTCTCGTTGACGGTGCTTGCGATCTCGGCGATGAATATCTCGTAGTCCGCGTAGACGTACGGTTGGGCCTCGCTTGCCAGTTCAGAGTGCATCGAGTGGCCCAGTTCGTGGGCCAGCGTGTACATCGACTCGACGTCGTCCTGGTAGTTCAGCAGGATATAGGGCTGGGAGTCGTAGGTCCCCCCGGAGTAGGCACCCGACTGCTTGCCCTTCGTCTCGTAGACGTCGACCCACCGCGAGTCCAGCCCCGTAGCGAGGCGGTCGCGGTAGGCCTCCCCGAGCGGTTCGACCGCACCGACGACGTACTCGCAGGCCTCCTCGTAGGGCACCTCGGGGCTCTCCTCGGTGACGAGCGGGACGTACAGGTCCCACATCCGCAACTCCTCGCCCTCGGTCGCGTCGCGCTTGTGTTCGGCGTGGCGGCCGAGCAAATCGAGGTTCTCCCGGACCGTCCCGACGAGGGTGTCGTACACCTCGACCGGAATGTTGGGGCCGTGGAGGGCGGCCTCGCGGGCGGTGTCGTAGTTACGGGCGGTCGCGAGTTTCGCGTCGGTCTTGACCGACTTGCGGTAGGCCGTCCCAACGGCGTTGCGGACGGTCTCCCACTCGTCGTAGAACGCCTCGTAGACCCGCCGACGGAACTCGCGGTCGGGGTCGCGCTGGAGGGTCGTGAAGTTGTTGAGCGTGATCTGCCGGGGCTCGCCCTCGGAGTCGTCGACGGCGGGAAACTCCATGTCGGCGTTCGAGAGCATGTTGTATATCTCGCTGGGCGCGCCGGTCACCTCACCGAGTTCCGCCAGCAAGTTCTCGATTTCGGCCGAGCGGGTGTGGGGTTTCGTCCGCAACACGTCGTCGAAGTAGTGCTCGTAGATTTCGAGGGCGGGCTCTTCCTCGACCAGTTGCGCGACGTCCTCGCGGTTTAGTTCCTGCAACTCGGGCTCGACGAAGGAGGTGGCGCTCGCCGCCGCCGAGGACAGCGACTGTGCCCGGGTGGCCATCGCCTGTGCCTCACTGTCGCGCGTGTCCTCGTCGCGGCGCATCCGGGCGTAGGCGGCGACGTTCGATACTTGTCGCATGACCGACTCGCGGGTCTCGAGCAGTTCGCGAAGCGTCGCCGCGTCCTCGGTGACCCGTCCCTCGTAGGCGCGGAGGTCCTCGAGTCGCTCCCGGGCCGCGTCGAGTGCCTCTGCCCACGCCTCGTCGCTCTCGAACAGCGAGCCGAGGTCCCACCGGTACTGCTCGTCGACCGCCTCCCGCTCGGGGACTGCGCTCATGGCCAGGCGTAGGGAACCCCCCCGGGTAAGACTTCCCACCTGCCCGACGGCAGTACCGTTTTATCTCCCGAGTCGAAGGGAGAGGCATGGACGAAGCCGTCGAGCGTGCGCTCGGTCGCGCCTGGGTCGAGGACGCGCCCTGGCGCCTGCTGACCCGCCTGACCGAACTCCCCGACCGCTTCGGCGGCCACGCCGGGGAACGGCGTGCTGCCGAGTACGTCGCGGAGGCCTTCCGGGCGGCGGGCCTCGAGGACGTATCCATCGAGCCCTTCGAGGTGACCCGCTGGACGCGCGGGTCGACGACGCTGACCGTCGAGGGCGACGACGGCGACGCGTCCGACGGGGGCGACCACCCCGGCCGCGAGCGGTCCTTCGAGGCGGCCGCGCTCCCGTACTCGCCAGCGTGTGACGTGACCGGGCAGCTGGTAGATGCGGACCACGGCACGCCCCGTGAACTCGACGACCGCGACGTGGAGGGCGCAATCGTCGTTGCGAGCACCGGCACGCCCCCGACCGAGCGCCGGCGGATCCACCGCATGGAGAAGGTCGGCCACGCAGAGCGGGCGGGGGCGGCGGCGTTCGTCTTCGCGAACCACCGCCCCGGACAGTTGCCGCCGACGGGGTCGTTGCACTTCGGCGAACGGACGACTATTCCCGGTGTCGGCGTATCGAAGGAGACCGGCGCCTGGCTCGAGGAGTACGCCGACCGCGGCAGGCGGGCCCGCCTGCGCGTCGAGGCGACGACCGAACCGGCCGAGAGCGGGAACGTACTCGGCCGTGTCGGCCCCGATACCGACGAGACGGTCCTGGTGGTGGCACACTACGACGCCCACGACCTCGGGGAGGGTGCGCTTGACAACGGCTGTGGCGTCGCCACCCTCCTGGGTGCGGTCCGGGCGCTCGCGGGCCTTGAACTCGGCTGTGGGGTCAGGGTTGCCGCCACGGGGTGTGAGGAGGTCGGCTTGCTCGGCAGCGAGACGCTCGCGGGACACCTCGATCTCGACAGCCTGCGTGCAGTGGTGAACGTCGACGGCGCCGGCCGGTTTCGCGACCTGCAGGCGATCGCTCACGCGTCCGACGACGTCGCGGCCCTCGTCGAGTCCGTCGCCGACCGGGTCGGCCACCCGGTTGATGTCGGTCGCCGGCCACACCCCCACAGCGACCACTGGCCCTTCCTCCGGCAGGGGGTCCCCGCCCTCCAGCTCCACAGCGAGCGCCCCGGCGACGTGGGCCACTGGGAGCGCGGCTGGACACACACCGCCGCCGACACCCGCGAGAAGGCCGACCGCCGCACCATCCGCGAACACGCGATGCTGGTCACCCTGATCGTCCGGGAACTGACCCGGTCGGACGTCTCCGTCTCTGTCGCCGACGTGCGGGCGGGACTGGAGCGGGCCGGCGCCGAGGAGGGGATGCGCGCCGCCGGTATCTGGCCCGAGGAGTGGGACTAGCGCCCGGTGGTGTTCCCGGGCGCTGGCGTCGACCCGCTGGCGGGCGTGGACGCGTCGTCGGTCGGTGTAGCGTTCCCGTCGGCGGGCGTGGACGCGTCGGTCCCGTTACCCGGCGCGGTGGCGTTCGCCGGCACGACCG
>PXSU01000073.1:0-1244 GCA_003022745.1 Halobacteriales archaeon SW_9_67_25 | reverse complement strand
CGGATGAGCGTGGCCGAGTTGCCCTCGGTGACAACGTAGGCGGTCGTCGTCCCGTTCCTCGTCCGGTAGTCTGCGACGGACGCGCTCCGGACGTCCAGAAAGACTGCCAGGAACCTGGTCTGGCCGGCCAGGTACCGGTCGTAGGAGATGATGACGCCCCGTTCGACCCCGTCGTCGGTGCGCTCGAACCGCTCCGAGCCGTTCGCGTAGACATCGGCGTCTGCGATTGCAGGCACGGGCGCCTGGAGCGTCCCGTGACGCCTGACGTCGACGCTGTAGCGGGTCTCGTTCTCGACGCGAATGGTTTCGGTGTGAACGCCCGTCGGCCGGCCGTTTTCCGTCTCTCGGTACGTCAGCGTCAGCCGATAGGAGGTGTTCCCGAGGATAGACCCGTGGGCGTCGACGAGCACGCCCCGGTCGATGTCTCCCGACGGGTCGAGTCCCGGTGGCATGTCCGCGCTGTCCACGTCGGGCGCGGGATCGGGTAGGGGTGCGGGCGTGGGTGTGGCGGTGGTACCTGCTGGCGTCGATGTCGACTCCCCGTCGGGGATACCCGGCGGCGTCGGCGTGGGCGTTCCGGCGCCGGCGCCCGGTTCGACCCGTTCGGCCCCGCGTTCCTCTGCCACGACGACGGCGAGGCCGCCGGCGACGGCCAGAACCAGGACTGCCGCCAGGACGACCTGCGAGCGCCCGAGCGCCGCACTCAGGAGCGTCGCGCCGTAGCCGGCAGGGACCGCGGCCTCCGTGCTCCCGGTGGCGTCGTCTTCCGCGTCGGGGTCGGGCGGCGACCACCTGAACTGCTCGTGGAGCAACTGCCGGGCAGTCTGGCGGTCGACGGCGTAGGCGAGTTGCCGGCCGAGCGCCGCCGCATCGAGGACGTCGACACCGGCGTCCCGGGGGACGGGCCTCCCGTCGGGCGCGACGACGGCGTCGGCCCAGGCGAGCAGGCCCGGGTCCGGGGGGGCGGCGGCCGGGTGGACGACACCGACGCGACGCTCGCCGTCGGCGGTGGTCGCCACGAACCGGTCCCCGCTCCGGCGTTCGACCGACCCCCCCCGCGCCTCGTGGAGGGCGGCGGCGAAGTCCGCCACCGTCTCGGTGTCGGCGCCGCGACACAGGTCCGCGAGCGGCGCCTCCGCGACCGAGGACATGGACCGGGCTAGGGGTTCCGGCGGCATATACCTCACCGGTCCGCGAGCCTGCCTGTCACGCGGGCCAGCGTGGCGTGTTTGACCTGCCGCGCC
>PXSU01000072.1 GCA_003022745.1 Halobacteriales archaeon SW_9_67_25 | reverse complement strand
GCCGCGCTGTCGGCCAGCGCCGCGACGAGCAGGCGGGCGTTCAGGCGCGTGGCGGCGATTCCCAGCTGGTCGAGTTCGATCTCGTTCGCGCCGAGTTCGCGCCCTGTCCCGATGTACTCGCGGGCGGTTCGGCCGCCGCCGACAACCACACCCAGCTCGTTCCCGGCCCCGTCCACCGACTTCAGGGCCCTCGCGTACGCCGCGACGCGGTCGGCCGACAGGTCCGGCGCGAGGACGCTCCCGCCGATAGAGACGACTACTTTCATTGCTCCGGCGTAACCCCGATGCGCTCTTAAGGATTGTCAAGCGCGACGAGGCCCGGCGCGTGGCTGTGGGAGCGCTCGCCCGCACGACGCGCGCCAGACGCCGGCAGGGCGTCGGCACTGCAATCCGTCTTTTCTTCGGGCCCACCGGCGTATTTTTCACTACATTTTGATATAATCATCATCTGATTAACTATCGGGTGAGGCTCTATCAAAGAAGTCTATAAAACGTCTAAAGGTCTGAGAGCCATCTATAAAACGTTCGTTTTACGGGAAATAGTGTAAAACCGACCGAACCGACCCAAAGGTTCCTCCCTTTATATACCCCTCCGGGGAATACGGGGGAGTGAGGCAGCACAATGAGCACAACCACACAGCCCTCCGGTGACGAGCGTTCCAAGGAAGAGCGACTCCGAGCCTACCTGACACAGAAGGCCGCCGACGGCGAGATGTACTTCAAGAGCAAGTTCATCGCCGACGAGGTAGACCTCTCCCCGAAAGAGATCGGCGCGCTGATGGTCAAGTTGCGGGACTCCGCGCCCGACCTCGAAATCGAGAAGTGGTCGTACACGAGCGCGACGACGTGGCGCGTCGAACCCGTGTAGCGGTCTGGTCCCCGCGCCGCGTCATCGACGGTCCTTTTATCCACGTTCGTCGACTACCAGCGAGTGATGGGCGGTAGCGACGACGGGAGACCCGGCCCTCCGGCTGGCGACCTCGCGCCGGTGTTCGACACCTACGAGATCAGACGAGAGGGCGACCGGCTGGTGTACGTCGGCCAGCCCCGGGCCGACCGCGAGACAGTCGAGCGACGGCTCCGGCCGCTGTTCCGCCAGCAGGGCTACGAACTGCGGCTCCAGCGGGGCCACGGGGGAACCGAGGGCCTCCCGCTGACGGTCGGCGAGTCCGTTCTGGTCGCCGAACCCCGCACGCCCGGTACGGACGGGTTCCCCTGGCGGAACGCCATCCTGTTCCTGTTGACCGTCGTCTCGACGCTGTTCGCGGGGTCGGTCTACTGGTACCAGGTCCCGGTCACCGACCAGCCACTCCGGGCGCTGGAGGCGTGGCCGTTCGTCGTCGCCATCATGGGCGTGCTCGGGATCCACGAACTCGGTCACTACGCCATGAGCCGGTACCACGGCGTCGACGCGTCGCTGCCGTATTTCATCCCACTCCCCACGTACATCGGGTCGATGGGTGCGGTCATCCGGATGCGCGGTCGCATCCCCGACCGGCGGGCGCTGTTCGACATCGGTGTCGCCGGCCCGCTCGCGGGGCTGCTTGCGACGGCCGTCGTGACAGTGGCCGGGCTCCAGTTGGACCCGCTGCCCGCACAGGAGGCTGCGGCCGCCGCCAGCGACGCCGCCCGCGTCGAGTTCAACGACCCGCCGCTTCTCGTCTTGCTCGCTGAACTGACCGGCACCGCGGAGAAACTCGAAGACGGCCTGGTCCACCCGGTCGTCTTCGGCGGCTGGGTCGGCATGCTCGTCACGCTGTTGAACCTCCTGCCGGTCGGGCAACTCGACGGCGGACACATCCTCCGGGCGATGGTCGGGCGGCGCCAGGAGACGCTGGCTGCGGCGGTCCCCGGCGCGCTGTTCGCGCTGGCCGGCTACCTCTACTTCGTCCGGGGCAGCGTCAACTCCGTCGGCATCTGGACGATGTGGGGCATCTTCGCCGTCGGGCTGGCCTACGCCGGCCCCGCCTCGCCCGTCCGGGACGACCCCCTCGACCGGAAACGCGTCGCCGTCGGCGTCCTCACCTTCGTCCTCGGTGTGCTGTGTTTCACTCCCGTTCCTGTCGAGGTCATCACCCCGTGACTCGCCGCTCCGAGCCGGCCTTTTTAACAGTCTCTGCCGAACGGGACGTATGGTGAACACGGAGAAGATCCGCGCACTCGTTCCACACTACGTCGTGATGCTGGTCACTGTGTTCCTGGTGGTGAGCGTCCTGCGGGCACTGGTCGGGGTCCGTCTGGCGGTCGAGTTCGCCGTCATCCTCGTTATCGTTTTCCTGTACCCGTTCGTCGTCCGGCGACTGGGATACGCGCCGGAGGTCTGGGAGTAGGCCGCGTGTCTGGGTCGCCGGCAAAAAACAACTCTTAAACTCGCCCGTGCGGACGTTCAGGTATGGCTGATACTATCGAGGTACTCGTCCCTGGCGGAGAGGTCGACCCCGGGCCGCCGCTGGGACCGGAACTCGGTCCGACACCCGTGGATGTCCAGGCAGTCGTCGCCGAGATAAACGACCAGACCGAGGCCTTCGACGGTACCGAGGTACCGGTGACGGTGACCTACGAGGAGGACGGCTCCTTCGAGATCGAGGTCGGCGTCCCGCCGACGGCCGAACTCGTCAAGGACGAGGCCGGCTTCGAGACGGGCAGCGGCGAACCCCACGAGGAGTTCGTCGCGGACCTCTCGGTCGACCAGGTCAAACAGATCGCCGAACAGAAACATCCCGACCTGCTCTCCTACGACCTCAAGAACGCCGCCAAGGAGGTCGTCGGCACCTGCACCTCGCTGGGCGTGACCATCGAGGGCAACGATCCCCGCGAGTTCAAGCGCCGCATCCAAGAGGGCGAGTACGACGAGTACTTCGCGGACGAAGCGACGGCGTAAGTAGTCCGCGGGTCGGAAGTCAAGTGCATCGAGCCTTATTATAATAGTTATGAAAGACAGCTCATGAGACGTCAAGAAACAGACCTCCCCTTCGGTGACGCTTTCAGTCCGGGATCATTACAGGACGAAGACGGAAACTGTGTTCTCCCGTTCGTTCTGGAAATCTTCAAAGAGCACGAGGCAGACTGTGAAGAGTTCGATCAAGCAATGGCAGATCAGTTCTACTCTGACAGTAGCGATCCGCTCACTACTGCAAAGAACGTTCGGCTCGGAATGAAAAACTACGAACTAATTACTGAAAATTGTCATTTTATCGAAATTGGTCAGGAACTCTACGAACTCCGAGAAGATGAAAAGGACCTGTACGACCGTCTCGCGGAACATATTCTGCTCAATTTGGACGGCGTGAAAGTGATGGACATAATTCGGGACCTTCAGATGGCTGGCGAGCAGACCACAACGAGCAACATCTACCGAGAACTTGACAGACAATATGATATTTATGTGGATGAAGGATCGACTCATTGGAACCAGATGAGAGGATGGTTAGCCGAGGCTGATCTGATTAATACGAGGACACATCATATCAAAATCGATTGGGAGAAACTTGACCGTCTCGTAGGCGTTGACCGAGAGTCTCGATTACGAATCTCAGGT
>PXSU01000071.1:6420-8946 GCA_003022745.1 Halobacteriales archaeon SW_9_67_25 | reverse complement strand
AACCTCTTCGTGCTGGTACCCATCGCGCCGGGATTGCACGACGGCGAGGGGGTCAGGGAGTCCTACCGCGACAAGATCCTCGCGGACATCGCCGAGCACACCGGTGTCGACCTCAGAGGCCGGATCGTCGTCGAGGAACAGTTCAGCGTCTCGGATTTCGGCGAGCGGTACAACGCGACCGAGGGGACGGCACTGGGCCTGGCCCACACCCTCAGACAGACCTCGCTGTTGCGTCCCTCGAACCGCTCCTCGGCAGTCGACGGACTCTATTTCACGGGCGCGTTCACCACGCCCGGGATCGGCGTGCCGATGTGTCTCATCAGCGGCCAACACGCCGCGAACGCGCTCGTCGAGGAACAGGGATGAGCCGTCGAGGGACCGAACCGGGAACTGAACGACCAGTCACATGACGAAGGCCATCGACAGACTCGCCGCGCTCGCGCCCTCCGAGCAGTCACTCGTGGGGTATCTGTTCTGGATGTCGCGGCCGCGCTTCTGGCTCTATCTCGCGGGGCCGGTCATCGTCGGTGTCGTCTACGCGTCCGGGACGACAGCGCAGTTCTTCTCGCTGCCCGCAGTGCTCGCCTTCCTGTACTTCCTGGTGCCCGCGAACCTCTTCCTGTACGGCGTCAATGACATCTACGACGCCGACGTGGACGCCCACAATCCCAAGAAAGACGAGGAGGGCCGCGAGGTCCGCTACCGGGGCGACGCTATTGTCGTGATGGTCGTGTTCCTGGCGACGGGGACCGGTATCTTTCTCGTGCCGTTTCTCCCGGTCGAGGGCATCTACGCGCTGCTGGGCTTCTACGCGCTGGGCACCCAGTACAGCGCTCCACCCCTGCGCCTGAAGACGACGCCGCTTCTGGATTCGCTCTCGAACGGGCTGTACGTCCTCCCGGGAGTCGTGGCCTACGCCGCGATTGCGGGGGAGTTCCCGCCACTGGTTGCCATCGCCGGCGGCTGGCTCTGGACCATGGCGATGCATACCTTCTCCGCGATACCGGACATCGAACCCGACCGCGCGGCCGGGATCCGGACGACGGCGACGAAGCTCGGGGAACGGGGGGCACTGCTGTACTGTACGGGCTCCTGGCTGGCGGCTGCGGCCCTGATGGGACTGCTCCATCCGTTCCTGGGAGCGGTGTTCGCCGGGTATCCAGTGTTCGTTGGCGTGATCCGTGTCGCCGACGTGGATGTCGACCGCGCCTACTGGTGGTTCCCGTTCGTGAACACGTTCGCCGGGATGGTGCTCACGATGGGTGGCATCTGGGTGATTCTATGAATAGAGAAGAGTTCGGACGGGAGTTCGACGCGTTCGTGGCGCGCAACCGCTTCACCATCGCCGTCGTCTTTCCGCTCGTGGGTGCCGTCCTGCTGGTCGCCAGCGCACAGGGATTCTTGCCCGCCATCCTCGCGTTCAATCCCTACCTCGTGCTGACGGGCGTCCTCGTGATGCGCCTGCCACTCGTCGCGGGCCTGTTCCCGCTCGTCGACCGCCGCGCCGGCGCCCTGTTGCTCGTCCTCGCGGGCTACGCCTACGCCATCGAGTTCGTCGGCGCGACGACGGGCCTTCCCTACGGCGAGTTCGCCTACGAGGTCCCGCTCGGACCGATGCTCGCCGACACCATCCCCCTCGGTCTGCCGGTCTTTTTCATGCCGCTCGTGTTGAACGCCTACCTGCTCTGTCTGCTCTTGCTCGGCGAGCGCGCCCGCTCGGCGCTGGTTCGCGTCCCGGTCGTCGTCGCCGCTGTCGTGGCCGTCGACCTGGTGCTCGACCCCGCCGCCGTCGCCCTGGGTTTCTGGGCCTACGAGTCCGGGAGCTACTACGGTGTCCCGCTGTTGAACTTTGCCGGGTGGGTCCTGAGCGCGACCGTTGCGACCGCCCTGGTCGACGCCGCTTTCGAGCGGACGGCCCTGCTCGGGCGGGTCCAGCGGTGCCCGTTCGTCCTCGACGACCTGGTGAGTTTCGTGTTGCTGTGGGGGGCGGTCAACGCCTTCTACGCCGCCTGGATCCCCGTCGCCATCGCCCTGCTGTTCGCGGCGAGCCTGTTGCGACTCGACCGGTTCGACTTCGCGGTGTTCCGGCGGGTTCCGGGCCGGCAGTCCGGGTGACAAAGGGGGGTATCACTCGGGCTGTGGCACCGAGCCGTGACCGTCTGCGTCGGCACTCGCTGCCTCGGCTTCGGGGACGGGACTCACCCGGCGGAAGACGGTCACGGGGTCCTCGAAGCGCCGCCAGTTCCACCAGGTCCGGGCGACCACCCACAGTTTGCGGGCCGTCGACAGCGTGGGCCTTGCCGAGAGGACGTCGTACTCGCGGTCGCGGACGAGCCGGTGGTGTTCGGCGTACAGCGTCGACGCGAGCAACACGGGGAACTGGCAGTCTTCCGGGAGGTGCTCGATACCGGCTACGCCCCTCCGATAGAGGTCCTCGGCGCGCAGCAGTTCGGTCCGGACCGCCCGCCGGAAGCCCGGCGTGACCTCGGCCCGGCGGAGCTGGTCGACGGTGACGTCGTGGGCGCG
>PXSU01000071.1:0-6353 GCA_003022745.1 Halobacteriales archaeon SW_9_67_25 | reverse complement strand
AGCGTCATCATCATGTGGCCGACGGCGGCCGCCGAGCCGCGCATGTAGTCTTCGAGGTCCGCGTAGGTTTCGTAGCGGTCCGTGTCGATGTCCGCGATCATCGCATCGACGAAGGCGTGGATTTCGTCGTCGTCGATTCCGTGGCCGCGCCGTATTTCGTCGAAGGCGTCGACGACCGACTCCTCGGCCTCGGCGTTGCCGAGTGCTGCCTCGCGGATGTGTTCCAACCGGCTGCGTTGCTGTTCGGGCGAGCGGCCGTGGTCGCTGTCGACGACTTCGTCGGCCACCCGGAAGAACCCGTAGAGGACGTAGGTCGGGGTCCGGATTCGGGCGGGAAGCAGGCGGGTCGCGTAGTAGAATGTCCCGCCGGTCTGCTTGTGAATCGTTTTTCCCCGTTCGAGCTGGGACGGCTTCACACTACCTATTATGTCCCCGTACTTGTGTAAGTTGGGTGCCCAAACCTTTGGGCACGTACCAGGTGAGAATGACCGTAACGGTTAACGCCGGCCTACGTCAACTGCCGGGTATGTCGCGGGAGGAACTCGCCAGCGCGCGCGACAGGCTCGCGTCCGCCACAGAGGAGGCCAGCGAAGACGCAGGGACGACGCTTTCCGACCTCGCCGGCCAGCTCGACCGGCTCGCGGGGGCCGACCGCGGCCCGGACCACGGCCGCCTCGCGCGCATCGAGGCCAAACTCGACGACGTCCAGACCGACGAAAGCGACGACGTCGCCGCAGCCATCGACGCCGCTCTCGACGACATTCACGCCTACCGGGAGACCATCGAGGGGGTGTAGCCCTCGCGGGTGTGACCACTCACCCGTCGATGGGGTCGGCGTGGGTCTCGCGGAGTTCGACCTTCCGGACCTTGCCCGTCGCCGTCTCGGGGAGGCCCTCGACGAACTCGACGCGGGTGGGTGCCTTGAAGTGCGCGAGGTTCTCGCGGGCGAACTCGATGATTTCCCCGGCGGTCAGGTCGACACCCGCCGCGGGAACGACGATGGCCTTGGGCGTCTCACCCCACTCCTCGTGGGGGACGCCGATGACCGCCACCTTCTCGATGTCCGGGTGCTCGTAGAGGGTGTCCTCGACCTCGACGCTTGAGATGTTCTCGCCCCCGGAGATGATGACGTCCTTCTTGCGGTCCTTGATTGATATCATCCCGTGTTCGTCCCAGGTTGCGATGTCGCCGGTGTGGAACCACCCCTCGAGGCACTCGGAGAAGGCCTGTTCGGTCTTCCCGGGTTTGTTCCAGTAGCGGTCCATCACCTGGTTGCCCTGCACGACGACCTCGCCCATCGTCTCGTCGTCGCGTGGCACCGCCTCGCCGTCCGCGTCGACGACCCGCAGGCGCGTCCCGAGCATCGCCGCACCCTGGCGGGTCTTGACCGCGAAACGGCCCTCGCTCTCGATGCGCCGCCGGGAGTTGCTCGTTGTGATCAGCGGCCCCGTCTCGGTCAGCCCGTAGACGTGGAGGATGCGCCAGCCGAGTTCGTCCTCGACGGTCCGGATGGTTGCCGGCGGCGGCGGGCTGGCGGCCGTCGCGATGCGGACGTCTGCGTCCCCGCTGTCCGGTTCGTCACTCCCCTCCGAGACATCCACGAGCCGGTTCAGGACCGTCGGCGCGCCACACAGGTACGAGACGTCGTACTCGCGGATGCGCTCCATCGCGCCCCCGGCGTCGAAGGTCCGCTGGCAGACGTGTGTGCCGCCGACGCCCGTGACGACGTAGGGGTAGCCCCAGCCGTTGACGTGGAACATCGGCAGCGTCCAGAGGTAGGTGTCGGCGTCGTCGACCTCGGTGTGATGGGCGGTGATCAGCGCGTGCCAGTGCTCCGTGCGGTGGGTGCGGACGACGCCCTTCGGGTCGCCCGTGGTGCCGGACGTGTAGTTGATCGTCGCCGCGTCGTCCTCGGAGATGTCGGGCCGTTCGGGCGGGTCGGCCGATGCCTCCCCGACCAGCGTCTCGTAGTCGCGCCACTCCCCTTCGACAGCGTCGGCGCTGTGAGCGATAAACTCCGTCGTGGGTATATCCTCCCGGATTGCCCCGACCTTCCCGGCATACTCCTCGTCGGCGATGACCGCTGCTGCCCCGCAATCCTCGAAGATGTACTCGTAGTCGTCGTCGATCAGCCGGTAGTTCGTCGGGACCGAGACCATGCCGATCTGGTTGATCGCAAAGAGCGCCTCCAGGAACCAGTGGGTGTTCGGCGCGAGGATGGCGACCCGGTCGCCGCGTTCGAGGCCCATCCCCAGCAGCGCGTTCGAGAGCCGGTGGACCCGCTCGCCGAACTCCCCGTAGGTGTACTCTGTGCCGTCGTGTGCCACCACCCCGACGACGTCCCCGTAGTTGTCCAGCGCCCGGTCGAGGAAATCCGTCGTCAGCATCGGCTGTTTCATGATATCGCGCATTCAGGCTATCGCGTCTTAATTGTTACCGTCAGACACGCTCCCGGCACAGCCGCGAATCCGGGCCAGCGAGCAAAGCCTTTACCGCCAGAGGCGCGTACTCGCGGGCATGGTACTCGACGATCTGGGCACGTCCCTCCGGAGCACGCTCGACAACCTCCGGGGGAAGTCCCGCATCTCGGAGGAGGACATCGACGAGGTGGTCAGGGAGATCCAGCGCTCGCTGATCCAGGCCGACGTCGACATCTCTCTCGTCCAGGCTCTCTCGGATAGCATCAAGAACCGCGCTCTCGACGAGGAGCCACCGGCGGGCACCTCGCCGCGGGACTGGGTGTTGCGCATCGTCTACGAGGAACTGGTCGACCTGCTCGGGGAGTCGACGGAACTCCCACTCGAGAACCAGCCAGACCGACACCGACCGGCCGGGCGCCTACGACCAGGCCGAGCAGATGGCCGCAAACGCCGAGGTGGACTTCTACGGCGACCCCGACGCCGAGGACCCGGTCGCGATTGCCCGCGAGGGACTGGAGGCGACCGCCGACGCGGACGTCCGCATCGTCGACACCGCGGGCCGGGACGCGCTGAACCGCGAACTGGTCGACCAGATCGAGGACATCGAGGCCGCGGCGGACCCGGACCGGAACCTGCTGGTGCTGGACGCCGCGATGGGGCAAAGCGCCAAGAACCAGGCCCAGGAGTTCGAGGAGTCAATCGGCATCGACGGCGTCGTCATCACCAAACTCGACGGGACCGCGAAGGGCGGTGGCGCGCTGGCGGCGGTCGACCAGACAGACTCGACCATCGCCTTCCTCGGGACCGGCGAGACCGTCAAGGACATCGAGCGCTTCGAGCCCTCCGGATTCGTCTCCCGGCTTCTGGGGATGGGCGATTTGGAACAGCTCGCCGAGCGCGTCGAGCGCGCGATGGCAGAAACGGGGGAGGAAGACGAGGACTGGGAGCCAGAGGACATCCTGGAGGGGTCCTTTACGCTCCGGGACATGCGAAAACAGATGAACGCGATGAACCGGATGGGGCCCCTCGACCAGGTGATGGACATGATACCGGGGATGGGCGGCGGCCTGATGGACCAGTTGCCCGACGACGCGATGGACGTCACCGAGGACCGGATGCGCGATTTCGACATCGTGATGGACTCGATGACCGAGGAGGAACTCGAAAACCCCCGTACTATCGGCGCCAGCCGAACCCGGCGCATCGCCCGCGGGTCGGGCAAACCCGAGGAGCGGGTCCGTGAACTCCTCGAACAGCACAAGATGATGGAACGCACCATCAAGCAGTTCCAGGGCATGGGCGACGCCGACATGGAGCGGATGATGCAACAGATGCAACAGGGCGGCGGACCCGGCATGGGCGGTGGCCCCGGCGGGCCCGGGATGGGCGGGAGCGGTGGCGGTCCGTTCGGG
The DNA here is from genome assembly GCA_003022745.1 of Halobacteriales archaeon SW_9_67_25. GTDB lineage: Archaea > Halobacteriota > Halobacteria > Halobacteriales > Haloarculaceae > SW-9-67-25. Next base: position 2,521 of record PXSU01000071.1, on the reverse strand, counting down.
GACTGATCGACAGAGGCAACCCCGCGGGCCGCCCAGCGCCCGCATGCCCGAGTTCGGCCACGAGATCGAGATCGACGTCCGGTTCAGGGACATCGACGCGATGGGGCACGTGAACAACGCGGTCTTTGCGACGTACATCGAGCAGGCACGCATCGAGTACCTCGGGGACGTCGTCGGTGGCGATCCTCTCGCCGTCGGCGCGGTGCTTGCGGACCTGCACATCGACTACGAGCGTCCCATCGAGTACGGGGAGTCGGTCGTGGTGCACACACGGGTCGACGAACTCGGGACGGCGAGCATTCCGGTGGTCCACGAGGTGCGTGCCGAAGGCGACCGGGCCGCGACTGCGGAGGCGCTGATGGTCGCATACGACAGCGAGGCCGGGGAGTCCCGGCCCATCCCGGAGGCGTGGCGCGAAGGCATCCGCGCACACGAGGGGTGGGGCTAAACGCCCGGTTCCTGACAGCAGACGGACACCAGGCGCCCGAATCCTGGCGGCCGAATGACACCCCGGCACCGGGATGCGTATCTTTTTGAGCGTGACCCGCGATTGCCCGGGTATGCCGACAAGCGTTCTCGCACCCGAGGACTGGGACGACACCGCAGCACTCGCCGAGCAGGCCGAATCGCTTGGCTATCACGGCATCTGGCTGACGGAACTCTGGGGCCGGGACGCGTTCGCCTCCCTGTCGGAGGCGGCGACAGTCACCGACGACCTCGAACTCGGGACGGCCATCGTCAACGTCTACGGCCGCTCGCCGGCGACGCTCGCACAGGCCACCGCGACGCTCGTCGGGGTCGCCGGGGACCGCGTTCGCCTCGGCCTCGGGACGAGCACGAAGAAGGCCATCGAGGACCTCCACGGAATGGAGTTCGGGAACCCGCCCCGGCGCCTCCACGAGTCGGTCGAACTCACCCGGGAGTTCCTCACCGCCGAGGGCCGCGTCGACTACGATGGGGAGATGTTCGACGTCGCGGACTTCCCCGCGCTGGGTGCGGAGGTACCGATCTACGCCGCGGCGCTGGGTCCCTCGAACAGGCGGGCGACCGGCCGGACCGCCGACGGGTGGCTCCCCCACAACATACCCTTCGACACACTCGGCGAGGCCTTCGAGACAGTCGCCGAGACGGCCGAGAGCCAGGGGCGCGACCCGGCGGCCATCGAAACCGCACCCTACGTCCCCTCGGCGGTCAGCGACGACCCCGAGGAGGCGAAGTCGGCCATCCGGGGCCACGTCGCCTACTACGTCGGCAGCGGCGAGGGCTACCGCAAAGCGGTCGCCGAGCACTTCGACGCGGCCGACGACGTGGCCGACGCCTGGCGGGCGGGGGACCGCGGTGACGCCCGCGAAGCCGTGACCGACGAGATGGTCGAGGCCCTGGGTGTCGCCGGCACGCCCGAGCAGGCCCGCGAGCAGTTCGACCGCATCGAAGCCATCGACGCCATCGACGAACCCATCGTCGTGATTCCCGTCGGGACCGAGCAGGAGACCGCACAGCACACTATCGAACAGTTGGCACCCGAGAAGCGGTAGGGCCCTCGTCCGTCTCCGTCATCCAGCTCCCATGGACACCTACACCCGACCCGACCCCGAACAGGCGGCGTTACTGACCATCGACACGCAAAACGACTTCACGCTGCCCGGCGCGCCGGCCGAAATCGAGGGGACGGTGGACGCGGTCCCCCGGATGGCACGACTCGCCGGGGCGTTCCGCTCGGCGGAGGCCCCAATCGTCCACGTGGTCCGTCTCTACGAGGCAGACGGCTCGAACGTCGACCGGTGCAGGCGGGCGGCCATCGAGGAGGGCGCGGAGATCGTGCGACCGGGCACGGATGGTGCCGAACTGGTCGAGAAACTGAAACCGTCCGAGGACGTGGGGCTGGAGGCCGACCGCCTACTCGACGGCGAGTTCCAGCAACTCGGGTCCCGGGAATGGCTGCTGTACAAACCTCGATGGAGCGCCTTCTTCGGGACGGACCTGGACGAGTTTTTGACCGAGCGCGGGGTCGACACGGTTGTCGTCTGTGGCTGTAACTTCCCCAACTGCCCGCGGACGACCGTCTACGAGGCGAGCGAGAACCTCCTGAAGTGAGTCACGATGACTGATATGGCTGCCGGCTACAACGTGCGTGAACAAACTGGGAATCCCGAGCATGCTTCGGTAGACGATGTCGTCGAACTTGTCCTCAATCGGGCGCAACAACCGCGGAGAGATCACCGGGACGGGCATCTCGACAAGCTGATGACCACCGTCGTCGATAGATACGGTACGGAGGCCGTTCGCACAGTCATTCAGCGCGTCCTCGTTGAGGGCCTCCCCTTCCGGACTGCTACCCACGACCTCGATATGCACAACGTCGACGGTGTTCGTATCGGGACGACAGCCAGCCAGTTTCTTGCAGAACGGAACAGACAGCACAGGAACTGACACAACGGGGGCGTTCTCAGCGTCGAACAGCACACGGCGAGATCAAAAATCGGTGACGGCTAGTCGAGTCTGTAAACTCCCCCGCCCTACT
>PXSU01000070.1:14129-26809 GCA_003022745.1 Halobacteriales archaeon SW_9_67_25 | reverse complement strand
GGGCCTCGCTGCGCTTCTCGCTCGGTCGTGCCTCCCTCGCTCCGAGTGCTTGCGTCGTCCGCCGTCGTCGAGCGGCCGGCCCCTTTCAGTCCCGCCCGTGGGCCTGCCCTTCCCCGAGTCGCGCGCCGAGACGCGCTCCCGGCCAGGGCGTGGTGGCGTACCCCGTGTATCGCGAACCGGGCGAGTGATACGGATTGGTGTAAGTCATCGCCGGATCGACCGCACGCAGTCGTGTGGTCGTGCTGGTAAACAGTTACACCAATCCGTATGAGAGACGGCGGTGGTGTCCGATCCCCGGACGGGTCTGCACCCGTGCGGGCGCAGACCGGCGGTCGGGAAGAGGTACTTTGTTTTCCCTCCGGTGCCCACACCACAGCACAGCATGAGTGGCGAAACCGCGCCCGACCGCTCCGCTGGCGACTGGCTCAAAGGCTACTTCCTCCGGGGAGCACTGTTCGTCGTCCCGGCACTCGTGACCCTGGCGATCCTGCTTTTCATCCTGGGGTTCATCTCGGGGTTTCTGGGCCCCCTTGCCCTGTTCGTCGAGGAGGTGACCGGCGTCGGCGGCCCCGCGGCAGACGTGGCCGTGCTCCTGTGTTTCGCGGTCGCGGTCGTCCTGATCGGGGCGGCTATCGAGACTGTCCCCCACGGGGTGAAGGTCGCCGACTTCTTCCACTCGGCCGTGGAGTCGATCCCCGGCGTCGGCGGCGTCTACGCGGGGTTTCGGGAGATGAGCACAACCATCGCACAGGGCGAGGAGAGCTTCCGGGACGTCAAGCTGGTCGAGTACCCCAGCAGAGGGTCGTACACGATGGCGTTCGTCACCGCGGACGCGCCCGCGAACCTGGAGGAGAGCGTCGGTCACGCCGAGGAGGGGATGATCAGCCTCTTTCTCCCGATGGGCCCGAACCCGGTGATGGGCGGGTTCATCATCTACGTCTCCCGGAACCGCGTGTACGACATCGACATCAGCGTCGAGGAGGGCCTCCAGGCCATCATCACCAGCGGGGTGACGGTCGGCGATCCGGAGGGGAGCGAGGCCGACGACCGACTCGGCGTCCTCGAGGACGAGGGAGATTAAGCACCTTGGGCCCCGAGAGTTGATTCAATAAATGTTGGAATTTATATACCTGGTGACGAACTCAAACAAGTTGATGATCCTCGTAATCCTGATGAGACAACTACACGGAGGATTGGAGGAAAAATCAAAGACATAGAATTGACACCAACGATAATAGTGAAAAATAATGGCGATGTGGAGGTAGAAACTCCGAGCAAAACGATTTGGGAATAAAACTATCCCTCATGAAGAGCGTGATGACGAGCTGGTGGGGATTGATCGTCGCTATTGATGTACTTTGATTTCGCCTCGTGGATTGCCTGCGAAGCCCTTCCCCTGGTTTATTCACCAGACCGAAGAATATTTATTATATATATATTTGTGTAAGTATGACTCGCCGTGTTGGTATCGGACTCCTTGTAATCGGCCTGTTGACATTTGTTGTGGGCGCAATCAAGACAGGAAGAAATGTAGTGGGGCCAGATTTCAATGGCTGGCGTCTTGTGTTCCATCTCGGAGTCCTGGCGACGGGTCTCGGTATCGCAACCATCGCGCTTGCACCCGACACCACACGTGGGGTCATCGGTACAACGCTTCTCGGTGTATTTAGCCAATTTCTCATTTCTCTACTGATTACTGTTAGTCGTGGGAATCCGATAGACTCTATTGCCCTGTTATGGTCGGTCTTGCCGTTCACACCGATGGCTGTTGGTTATCTGGCAGGAGCACTTCACAACGTTCCAGGCATAGCGAGTCGACGCCATCGAAATATCAGTCTGGTTGGCGTATCCATTGGCCTGCTCGTGTGGTTCGGTGCCTTCCTTCTATTCACCATGACTCACGACACAACTGGTGAATCTGGGTTCCATTCTGGGTTCCTTCTTCTTATTCATTCATTATTGCTGTTCGGTGAAGTCTTCGCCGGTGGATTGCTGTACTCTCTGTGGCGACTACGTGAACCTACGCCCCAGAGTCCAACCAGATAGTACTACTGCACGCTTCTAAGGCATCAGCATGTCATAGAATGGTCCGCATGGAGACGAGCACGATCAGTCTCAGACCTATAAGTCCCTGCGGGCCCGAGGGCCGCCAGCATGCGCGTCACGCTGCTGGGAACTGGCGACACCACCGGGACGCCGACGGTCGGCTGTGACTGCGAGACGTGCGAGAGCGCCCGCGAACGCGGCCTCGAGCGCACGCGCTTCTCTGTGCACGTCCGCAACGAGCACACCGGTGAGTCGCTCCTGGTCGACGCCAGCCCGGACTTCCGGTACCAGTTGCTCCGCGAGGGCCTGCCGGTGCCCGACGTCGGGCTCGTCACGCACATCCACTTCGACCACCTCCACGGGCTCGGGAACGTCTTCCGGCTGACCCGCGAGTTCCCGGTCCACGCGGCCGCCAAGACCGATCCCGTAACCGGCGAGAGCGTTGCCGACACCGTCCGCCGGCAGTACGACTACCTCGACGCGCTGGAGGTCCGCGGCCACCAGCCCCTGGAACCGTTCTCCGCGGCCGGTCTCGAGGTGCGGCTGGTGCCCGTCGACCACCCGCCGCTGGCCTGCTACGGGGTCGTCGTCGAGGACCCGGAGACGGGCGCGAAACTCTCCGTCTCCGGCGACACGACCTACGACGTTCCCGGGGAGTCGCGGGCCGCTCTGGCCGACCCGGACCTGTTGCTCGCGGACGGCCTCGTCAACGCCGGCTTCTGCGAGCGCCACTCCCGCGGCGGCAAACACCACGACGAGGACGGCGTCCCGCGCACGTTCGGGACGAAACACATGACATTCGAGGGCGCGCTGGCCCTGGCCGACGACCTCGACGCCGACCGGACGCGGCTGGTCCACGCCTCCCACTTCCCTCCGCCGGACCGGGCCTTCGCCGATCCGATCGGTGTCGACGGCGAGGCGTTCACGCTGTAACGCGACCGCTCCGTGGCCTCCTCCGAGCGTCCCGTCCGACGACACCACCCCCTCGCCGGGGTAGTGTTCGTGCCCGCCGGGATGGTGTGCGTTGTCGGTTCGGTCCCCTCCAACTCCGGCGGCTACGAGTAGCGGTCGAGTCCGGACTGTCGGCGCTGGCGTCCCTCGGGGTCGGACACCCAGGGCGTCCGCTGGGCGCGCAGGCCCTCGCAGTCCAGACTGGGCGGGTCCGCGGGGTCGTGACCGTCACAGGCCGGTCCGCAGTCGGTCGCCGGCCTGACGACGCGTCCTTTCCAGGGACAGTGGGGGAGGCCGTCGGTCCCGGGGTCGACGCGGGCACAGGCCGGGATGTCGTAGGTGCGCCAGCCCTTCCCGTAGGCGCGCTCCGCGACGCGCCGGCGGAGGCGGGCCTTCTCTTCGGGCGTGACGACCTCGATTTCGGTTCTGGCGGGCTCGCGGTCCAGTATCTCGACGCCGTAGCCCTCGGTCGGGAGCCGGCGGGGTTCCCGGACGACCTCGCGCTCCGCCGTTTCGGGATCGAACTCCCAGACCCCCACGGCCTCGGGAATCCGGTTGAGGTGCGCGCCGGTGACGTGCGAGGCTGTCGCCAGCACCACCTCGTCGAGCACCGCGAGGTGGACGTCGGTCAGCAGTTGCGTCGCCAGGGCCCCCGGCCGGTCGAGGTCGGGTTTGTTCTCGACCCCGACCAGCCGGTCGAACCACGCCGCCGGATACCGGGCCGCCTGGCGGACGTACGCGTGTCCGTCGCGGCGCTCGCGCTCGAAGAAGCCCACGTCGACCGCCCGGTCGACCACAGCGCGGGCCCGGTCGGGACGGCAGTCGAAAGCTTCGGCCCGGCGTCGCGCCCGGCCGGGGCCGGCGTCGCTCTCGATAGCTGCCGGGGGGATGGTCCCGGGGGTGATCGCTGCCCGCTCTTCGAACCGGGGGCCGGGTTCGACGAGCACGGTGTCGAGGACGCGCCGGCCGGCCACGCCCGTCCCGAGCTGGCGGCTCACGACCGCCCCGCCCTCGCGTTCGAGGGCCGCACACAGCGATAGCTCGAAGCTGAACTCGCGCACGGTGGTCCAACGGGGTGGGCGGACAAAAACGTCGCGGGCGCCGCGGACAGCGTCGTGCACCCGGTTGGACGGCCACATCCGGAGTGGTGGGACGGCTGAACGGACGAAACAGTAGGTTTAAAAGCGCCAGGAGGCGAATCCTTATCAGGATTACTGTCGCGATGACCGCCAACAAGCAACCGGAGGTGAACATCGGGCTCGTCGGCCACGTGGACCACGGGAAGACGACACTGGTCCAGGCCCTGAGTGGCCAGTGGACCGACCAGCACAGCGAGGAGATGAAACGCGGAATCTCGATCCGGCTGGGGTACGCTGACGCGACCTTCCGGGAGTGTCCGGAGTTGGACCCGCCGGAACGGTACACCGTCGACCCGGAGTGTCCCGACGGCTCGGAAAGCGAGCCGCTCCGGACGGTGTCGTTCGTGGACGCCCCGGGCCACGAGACGCTGATGGCGACGATGCTCTCCGGCGCGGCCATCATGGACGGCGCGGTGCTGGTGGTCTCGGCCAGCGAACCCGTCCCGCAGGCACAGACCGAGGAGCACCTGATGGCGCTGGACATCATCGGCATCGACAACATCGTCGTCGCCCAGAACAAGATAGACCTCGTCGACCGCGAGCAGGCCCGGGAGAACTACGAGGAGATCGAGGAGTTCGTCGCGGGCACCGTCGCCGAGGGAGCACCCATCGTCCCCGTCAGCGCCCAGCAGGAGGTCAACGTGGACGTCCTGATCGAGGCCATCGAGCGGGAGATACCCACCCCGGACCGCGATCCCGACGCGGACCCGCAGATGCTCGTCGCGCGGTCCTTCGACATCAACCGTCCCGGCACGACGTGGGAGGACCTGGTCGGCGGCGTCCTCGGTGGCTCGCTCGTCCAGGGTGAACTCGCTGTCGGGGACGACCTCGAACTGCGCCCCGGCCGCGAAGTCGAGGAGGGCGGGCAAACGGAGTGGCGACCCGTCGAGACCTCGGTCCGGTCGTTGCAGGCCGGCGGCGACCCCGTCGAGACGGCGACACCCGGCGGCCTGTTGGGCGTCGGGACCGGCCTCGACCCCGCGATAACGAAGGGCGACGCCCTGGCCGGCCAGGTCGCCGGCCCGCCCGGAACCCTCCCGCCGGTCCACGAACAGTTCACGATGGGCGTCGAACTCTTGGAGCGCATCGTCGGAGACGAGGGGGGCGAGGTCGAGGAGATATCGACTGGCGAGCCGCTCATGTTGACTGTCGGGACCGCGACCACGGTCGGGTCGGTCACGAGCGCCCGCGAGGGCGAGTGCGAGGTGGCGCTGAAACGCCCCGTGTGTGCCGAGCCCGGCGTGAAAATCGCCATCAACCGCCGCGTGGGTGCCCGGTGGCGGCTCATCGGCTACGGGACGCTGCGCGGATGAGCGTCGTCGTGCTTGACACCAACGCGCTTATGATGCCCGTCGAGTGTGGTGTCCGGGTCTTCGAGGAACTCGACCGGGTAGTGGGCGACCCGACGCCGGTCGTCCCCGCCGCCACGCTCGCGGAACTCGAACGCCTCAGCGGCGCGGAGTCGGGCGGAACCGCAGCCAGCGAAGAAACCCGGGCAGCGAGCGTCGGACTCGACCTGGCCGGGCGGTGTGGGGTGTGCGAGACTGAGGCGACGTACGCCGACGACGCTGTGGTCGAACTCGCACAGGCAGACGACGTGACACACGTCGTGACGAACGACCGGCCCTTGCAGGAGCGACTGGCGGACGCGGACGTTTCAGTAATACGTTTACGGGGCCGGAACAAACTCGCCATCACATAATGTACAAACGGGTTACACTGCGCGATACGGTCGAGGTACCGCCGGAGCACCTGGCGGACGTGACGCCCGGTCTCGTCAAGCGACTGCTCCAGGACAAGCTCGAAGGCCGGGTCGACGAGGACGTCGGCTCGGTCGTCTCCGTCATCGATGTCCACGACATCGGGGACGGTGCCGTCCTTCCGAACCAGCCGGGCGTCTACTACGAGGCGGAGTTCGACGCCCTGACCTTCGACCCCCAGATGCAGGAGGTCGTCGACGGCGAGGTCGTCGAGGTAGTCAGTTTCGGGGCCTTCGTCGGGATCGGACCCGTCGACGGACTGTTGCACGTCTCACAGATATCCGACGAGTACCTCGCCCACGACAAGGAAGGCCAGGCGCTTGCCTCCAGGGAGTCCAACCGCACCATCGGGGTGGGGGATACCGTACGGACGCGGATCGTCACCAAGAGCATCGACGAGCGCAACCCCCGGGACTCGAAGATCGGCCTGACGGCAAAGCAGGTCGGCCTCGGCAAGCACGGCTGGCTCCAGGAGGAGCGTCAAAAACGGACGGCCCCGGCGGAAGGTGAGAGCTGATGGCCGACCGACTGGTCTGCCGGGAGTGTCACCGCGTCCAGGAGGCCCCGGAGCCCCAGTCGTGCGAGGCCTGCGGGTCGACGTCGCTGACCGAGGACTGGGCCGGCTACGTGGTCATCACCCACCCCGAGCGCAGCGAGATCGCACGGGAGATGGAGGTCACCGAACCTGGCCAGTACGCGCTGAAGGTGCGGTGACGTGACCGAGGCCGTCCTCGAACTCCCCGACTCCCTCCGGTCCGAACTCAAGGAGCCGCTGGGCACGGTGACGACCGATGCCGAGGAGTTGCTGGCGAGTGTGGGGTCGCCACTGGTCGCGGTCGGTGACATCGTCACCTATCACCTGCTGGAGGCGGGCCGGGTCCCGGACGTGGCACTCGTCGACGAGCGCACCGAGCGGTCGGCCGTCGACCCCGAGATCAGCGAGGCCATCGGGGGTTTCGACCGCGAGGTGGGCGTCGAGAACCCCGCGGCGACGCTGACCGCCGGTCTCCTGAAGGCGCTCCGGGACGCTATCGGGAGCGCCGGGGAGGCGACCACGCTGCTCGACGTGGACGGCGAGGAGGACCTGGCCACGCTTGCGGTGGTGGTAGCTGTGCCCGCGGGTGCGAGCGTCGTCTACGGGCAACCCGGCGAGGGTATGGTCCACGTGGCAGTCGACCCTGGCGTCCGCGCGCGGGCCCGGGACCTGCTGTCCCGGATGGACGGCGACACCGCCCGTGCGCTGGCGCTGCTGGGCGTCGGGTAGGAGCGCCGGTCGCTCACCTGGGCCGCGGGACGCCGATGTTCTGCAGGAGTCCGCCACACGCACAGCGACGTCCCTCCGGATTCTCGACGCGCCGGTGACAGTCGCGACACTCGTACAGCGAGCCTCTCTCGGCCGGGTCTGGCGGCAGTGGCATTTCCTAGTGGTTCGTTAACGCACCACAAGAAAGTTGGGGGCGACGGTTCTACGGGCGCCGAGTGGGTCGACTACTCGTCGGCGTCGAGACGGGAGAGGCGCATGGCGTTGCCGGTGACGGCGACGGTCATGCCGGCGTCACCGACCAGTACTGCCAGCCAGATGGGGACGTATCCGAAAGGGACGAGCGCCGCGAGGAAGGCTTTCGCCCCGAGGCTGGCGTAGACGTTCTGCCGGATGACGGCTCCCGCTCGCGCCGCCAGCGCGCGGAGGTAGGGGAGTTTCGCGAGGTCGTCACCCAGGAGTGCGATGTCGGCCGTCTCGAGGGCAGTGTCGGTCCCGGCCGCACCCATCGCGATCCCGACCGTCGCGGCCGCGAGCGCCGGCGCGTCGTTGATGCCGTCGCCGACCATCGCCACGCCGTCGTGTTCGGCCGAGAGGTCCCGGACCGCCGCGACTTTCTCCTCCGGGAGCAGTTCCGCGCGGACCTCCTCGACGCCCACCTCGGCGGCGACGGCCCGTGCCGTGCGCTCGTTGTCACCGGTCAGCACGACGAGCCGGTCGACACCCAGTTCACGCAGCCCGTCGACAGCGGCGCGGGCGCCGGACCGGACCGAGTCGGCCACCGCGATGACGCCCTCGAGGTGTTCGTCGGTGCCCACCAGCACGACCGTCTTGCCCTCCGCCTGGAGGGCCGGGACGACGTCCTCTATGAGATCGAGACAGTCGTTGCGTTCACAGAGCTGTCGCGAGCGGGCGGTGACGACCCCGCCGTCGGTCGCGGCGTGGACGTGCGAGAGGTCAAAACCCAGCTCCTCGAACAGTCCGGGTTTGCCGGCGTAGTGGTCGGTTCCGGCAAGCGTCGCGGCCACGCCCTTGCCGGTGATGGACTCGAAGTCCGTAACCTCGCGCTCACCGGCTCCCCGGGCGTCCGCACAGTCGACGATGGCCTCGCCGATGGGGTGCTCGCTCCGGCGTTCGAGTCCCCGGGCACACCGCAACACGTCCGCCTCGGTGTTGTCGTTCAGCCCGATGACGTCGGTCACGGCGAGTTCGCCCGTGGTCAGGGTCCCCGTCTTGTCCAGCGCGACGGCCTCCACGTCCCCCATCGCCTCCAGGTGACTTCCCCCTTTCACGAGGACCCCGTTTCGTGTCGCGCTGGTGACCCCCGACACCACGGAGACGGGGGTGCTGATGACGAACGCACAGGGACAGGCAAGCACCAGGAGCGTCAGCCCGCGGACGAACCAGACGTGCGCGGGCCCGCCCCAGGCCAGCGGCGGCACCGCCGCGACGAGCACGGCCGCGCCGACGACGGCCGGGGTGTACCGGCTCGCGAAGCGGTCGACGAACTGTTCGCGGTCGGTCCGGTCGCTCTCGGCACCCTCGACCAGTTCGATCACCCGCGAGAGCGTATCGTCGCCGGGCGCCGCTGTCGTCTCGACCTCCAGGTACCCAGCCTCGTTTATCGTGCCCGCGTACACCTCGTCGCCGACCATCTTCTCGACGGGCACGCTCTCGCCAGTCACGGGCGCCTGGTCGACCGCGCTCTCGCCCTCCAGGACGACCCCGTCGACGGGGATCGCCTCGCCCGGGCGGACCAGGACCCTGTCGCCGACAGCGAGTTCCTCGACCGGGACCCGGGTCTCCCCGCCGTCCCGGCGGACGGTCGCCTCGTCGGGCGAGAGGTCCATCAGCTCCCGCAGGGACTGCCGGGCCTCGTCCATCGAGCGGTCCTCGAGCAGCTCCGCGACGTTGACGAGGAACGCGAGCGTCGCCCCCTCGAAGTACAGCGACTCCGCGAACGCGAGACTCGCCGTCACCGCCCCGAGGATGGCCACGCTCATCAGGAAGTCCATGTCGAGCGACCGCGCCCGTGCCGAGCGGTAGCCACCGCGGATGATGACCTCCCCGCCCGCGACGATGCCGGCGAGAAAAAGGGCGTCCGCGAGGCCGTGGGGCGTCCCGAACAGTGTCAGTATCTCCCTGTCGGCGCCCGGCACGAGAAACGCGAGGACCAGCCCGGCCGCGAGGAACGCACCGCTGACCCAGGTCTTCAGTGCCCGCCGGCTCAGCCAGACGGACCCGCGTGCGGGCGTCTCGCCCGCCTCCCCGTCGAGGACATCGTAGCCCGCCGCCTCGATGGCCGCGACGAGCGCCGCCTCGTCGGTCGCGGCCGGGTCGTAGCGGACCTCGACCTGCCCGGCCGCCGGCCGCGTCTCGACGCCCGTCACGCCCGCGAGGCCGGCCAGCGCCCCCTCGACTGTCCCCGCACACGACGGACAGTCCATCGCGGGCACGTCGAATCTGGCGACCGCTGGCCCGTCGCGGGGCTCGGGCGACTCGCTCCCCTCCATACGTGACACTACGGTCGGAGAAGCTTATTAATTCAACTGTTTCATCTCCCGCATCAAATATGACCCTTTACTAAATTGGTCTGGCTGAGATAATAAGTCAACCGTTCCAGTCCGTCCGGCAGCCGTCGTCGCAGAAGTGTGCCGACCGGACCTCGCCGTCCTCGATCCACGTGATTACGCGGTGGTGTGGGCTGTCAACGATAGCCGCGTCACAGGTCGCACACCGCGGGGCATCCTCCTCGGAGACGTCCTCCCCGAGGTCCGATGTCGGATCGACCATCTCGTCCCCACACTCGTTACGCCCATACTTAACACCACATATTGCCGGGAAATCCCACGAACATTCGAGAAGGACTCGCTCATACGGATTGCTGTAGTTCTTTACTGGATCGACCGCAGTACAGCGTGCGGTCGACCTGGAAAATAGCGACAGCAATCCGTATCAGGAGTGTCGGTCGCGCAGCACGGTCTCGCCGGGTTCGGTCCGTGCGCCGCTCCCGAGGGTCACACCGGCGTTCAGCGCCGTGTCGATGCCCGTCTTCGCGCCGTCGCCGACGACGACGCCGAACTTCCGGCGGCCGGTGGAGACGCGCTCGCCCTTGACTGTCAGCCGGACCGGCCGGTCGTCGTGTCTCAGGTTCGCGACCGTCGTGCCCGCGCCGAGGTTGGCGTCCCGGCCGAGGACGCTGTCCCCGACGTAGGAGAGGTGTGGCACGTTCGTCCCGCGGCGGATTACGCTGTTCTTGACTTCGACGCCGTTCCCGACGTGGACGTCCTCGCCCAGCAGCGTCGCGCCCCGGAGGTAGGCGTTCGGACCGACCGACGCGCCCGTGCGGACGAGGACCGGCCCCTCCATCACGACGCCGGGTTCGACCGTGGCGCCCGCCTCGACGAGGACCGTCCCGCGGAGGTCGGCCTCGGATGCCACCTCGCCCGCGAGGTCCCGCTCGAGTTCGGCCAGCTTCCACTCGTTGGCGGCCAGTAGCTCCCAGGGACGGCCCACGCCGAGCCACCGGTCGATAGGGACCGACTGTACCGTCCGGCGCTCGATGACCCGCTCGAGGACGTCGGTGAGTTCGTACTCGCCGCGCTGGCTCTCCGGGACGTCCAGCCACTCGCGGGCCTCGGCGGGGAAGACGTACGCGCCGACGTTGACGCGGTTCGACGGTGGGTCGGCCGGTTTCTCGACGACACCGGTCACCGTCTCGCCGTCGAACTCGAAGACACCATAGGGACGCGGGTCTTCCACGTCGTAGGTGCCGACCGCACCCGGGTCCGCAGAGAGGAGGGTGGCAAGGCTCTCCCGGTCGTAGAGGTCGTCGCCGTTGAGGACCGCGAAGGGACCGGAGAGCGCGTCGCGGGCCGCCCGGACCGCGTGAGCGGTGCCTAGCTGTTCGGACTGGACGGCGTAGGTGACCGGAACGGAGCGGTACGACTCCCCGAAGTACGACCGGACGGCATCGGCGCGGTAGCCGACGACGAAGACCAGTTCCTCGACGCCGGCCGCGACGGCGGCGTCGGCGGTGTGGGCCACGAGCGGTCGGTCCGCGACCGGGAGCATCGGCTTGGGCGTCCCGTCGGTCAGAGGCCGCATCCGGGTGCCCTCGCCGGCTGCGAGGATGACTGCCTGCATACGTATCACCGGCGCTTCTGCCCGCGGCGCGCGGAGACCGGGGCGCGGTCCTCGAAGAAGACGGTCGGACCCTCCCGCGTCTCCGGGTTCCACCGCACGCGGCACCCACAGCCGTCACAGCGCGTGGTCTTCCGGGGCATACCGGTACGTTCCTGCCGGGCCCGCATAACTGTACTGGGCCGCCGCGCTCGTTGCGCAGCCGCCGCTCCGGAACGAACCACCAGTTTCAATGTATCACCCGACGAATGTTCCGGTATGCCCCTCGAGCTAGAACAGGAGTGTCCCGAGTGCGGCGAGACGAGGACCTTCTGGAAATCGGGAACGACGGACCTCCACCTGGGGACCAAACGGAAATGGCAATGTAGCGAGTGCGGGTTCGGCTTCGTCAGGATAGACGGAACCGTGGACACGGGAGTGTCGGCCTGACCGGCGATGACCGACACCATCAGCGTACTCGTCGTCGACGAGGACGAGGACGTCCTCGAGTTGACACAGACGTTCCTCGAACGCGCCAGCAAGACGCTCTCGGTCGCGACCGCCACCAGCGGCCGGGCGGCACTCGACCACGTCGAGGAACACGACGTCGACTGTATCGTCAGCGACTACCGCATGCCGGGGATGGACGGGATGGAACTGTTCGAGGCGGTCGAGGAGATGGACCCATCGCTTCCGTTCCTGCTGTTCAGCGCGGCCGTCGAGGAGGACACCGTCGCGGCTGCCGAGGACGCCGGCGTGACCGCGTTCATCCAGAAGGGCACTGGGACCGACCACTACGACGAGATGGCCGCGCTCATCGAGGACGCCGTCGAAAAGTAGTGCCCGGGCAAGGGACGCAGACGGCACTCGCGATCAGCTGATGGCGATGCGGTCCGATTCCTCGTTGAGGGAGAGGTTGGTCGCTATCTCGGCGTTTCTGACCGCGTACTGGGCAGTCTGCTGGAGGCTGACCAGCACCTCCCGCACCTGAAGGAGCCGGTCGTTGTCCATTTCGGGGAGGTCCTCGAGGATTTCCTGTTCGCGGTCCTCGATGTCGGCGAACGTCTCCCTGACCTCGATAGTGGTGTCGAAGTCCCGCTCGACGGCCGCCTCGACGGCGCGTTCGGTGATGTCGTCGACCTGATCGGTGAACTCCCGGATGCGCCGCATCGTGCCCGAGTCGACGTTCAAGGAGTGTTCGTCGGCCTCGATGACGATCTCGGCGATGTCCTCGGCGTTGTCCGCCGTCAGTTCGAGATTCTTCGCGATCGCCCGGTAGCCGATCAGCGGGAAGCCGTCGTCGAGCCCGACGGCGCGCGCGAGGTTCGGGTTCTGGAAGGCCGTGAAGGTCAGCCGCAACAGGAGGACGAAGATCTTGTTGGCCTGGCGTTCGCGGTTGAG
>PXSU01000070.1:0-14017 GCA_003022745.1 Halobacteriales archaeon SW_9_67_25 | reverse complement strand
CAGGGTCTCGCCCTCCGCGGCCTCGACGTGGATGATCCGGCGGCCGAGGACGTACTCGCCGACGATGGCCCGCTCGACGGCGTCCGCGCCGAAGCCCGTCGCACTGATGACTGCCTCGGACTCTTCTGTCGTCACCGACTCGGGCATCACGGTCAGTGCGCCCTTGTCGCCGACGCGCAGCGACACCTCGTCACCTTTCTCGACGTCGTGGGCGTGGGCCCACTCCGCCGGGAGCGTCATCGCGAGCGTCGACGGCCCCAGTCGCTGGACCTTCCTCGTTTCCATACGTCCTTCCTGACTTCGGACGTACCTTAATCTTGTGTTAATGCCCTAAATTTCCATCCAGAATATCAAAGGTCATGGGTAGGCGAGCGCGGCAGGGTCCGGCCGGACGGCACTGCCCGGACTGTCGACGCTCACACGACCTCGACGAGGCGCTTCTCGACGCGGCCGACCCGCACACGCGTCCAGCCCCGGAGTTGCTCGTCCAGTTCGGCGTCGCCGGTGTCGACCCGGAGTACGCCCGTCCCGTCGAGTTTCCGGCGCGAGGCGACCACCTCGGTCTCGGACTGCCGGATGACTGCGGGCGATATCTGCTGGTTGCCACGGCCGAAGATGAATCCCTGGCCACCGATGGGCGAGACGACGACGGTGTTGTCCGCGCCGAGGGTCCCGAGGATGTCCGACTCGGCGCCGTCGCGGACGAGCACCTCGCCGTCGCGCCAGACGTCCACGCCGAGGGGCGTCCCCTCGAACCCGAGCGCCGTTTTAATTTCGCCGAGGGTACTGCCCGGTCCGAGGACGTAGGTCCGTCCCTCCGCGACCGTCGCGGCGAACCCTTCGGCGATGCCCTCGACGGTGCCGCCGCCGAGTTGCTTGCTCGCCTGGCGGCGGTCGTCGACTGGTACGTTGGCGACGGCCCGCAACTGCGTCCGGACCTCGCCCTCTCGGTACTGGTCCTCGTCGATGTCGTTGACCTCGGCCGCCTCCACCCGGTCGTAGGTGGCCGCGACCTCGCCGGCAGCCCGCGGCGTGACCGCGAACACCGCCGAGTAGACCTTCACGCCGGCCGGGACACCCAGCATCGGCGTCTCCGCGTCCTGTTCGTCGAGTGTCTCCGCGACGTCGACAGCGGTGCCGTCCCCCCCGACGAAGAGTATCAGGTCGACGTCGGGGTCGACGAACGCCCGGACCGCTGCGCGGGTATCGTCCGGGCCGGTCTCGCCGATACCGCGGCCGGGACGCCCGACGACAGCGGGGTCGAACCCCGCGTCGCGAGCCACGTCCGCACCCATGACGCCGCCGTAGGTCAGGACGGCTACCTCCTCGCCGGCCTCGCGGAGGGCTACCAGCGCCTCCCTGGCCCGCTCGGGTGCCCGCGGCTGGGCACCCCGATTTATGGCCTCCTCTACTTTCCCGTCGGTGCCCTTCAGGCCGACGCGACCCCCCATGCCGGCAATCGGGTTGACGACGACGCCGATCCGTCGCATACGCGTCGTAGGGTCGCTGCCCGCAAAAGCCAACCGGAACCTCTTAGACCGCGGGCGGCCCACCCGGACGCATGAGCGCACTCCTGCAAGCCGGCGTCAACGAGGGCGTCGTCGCTCTCTCGGGCTGGGTCGTCGGGCTCGGCGGTCTCCTGTTGACGGCACTCTGGCTCGACTACCTCTACCGGTAGCCGGCCGCGCTACTCGGCGACCTCGACCCGCTCGCGGAGCCACCTGGCGGCCTCCTCGACGGCACCGCGGTCCGTGCCGTGGATCTTCACACGCACGGTTTCGCCGGGGTAACTGCCCACGCGCACGTCGTAGCGCTCGCGGAGGTCGGTAAAGCGGTCGACGAGCGCGCTCTCGGGTTCGTCGACGGTCATCGTCTCGACGTACCGCTGCTGGCCGGCGAAATCTCCGGCCACAAGTTCGAACATCGCCTTCATCTCGGCCGGCACCCCGGGCAGGACGTAGACATCCTCGACGATACAGCCCGGAGCGACGCCCTCGGGGTTCGGGAGCATCTCCGCGTCTGCGGGGATGTCGGCGGTGCCCTCGGCGAGGTCGTGTGTGGGGCCGAGGCCACCGGTGACGATGACCGCGTCGTACTCCGCGCGGGGCTCGTTGACGACGCGGGCGATGTCGGCCACCCGGTCCGTGACGACCGAGACGCGCCCGACAGTGACGCCGCGCTCGCCGAGCCGTCGGCCCAGCCAGGCGGCGTTCGTGTTGACGGTGTCGCCGGCGAGCAACTCGTCGCCGACACACACGAGCGCGACGCGCATACTACACCCTGCGGCCGAGCCGGTAAAACCTCTCTGTTCACACGGGCGACCCTGCGCCCGTGAGTTAGCCCATCCCCGGCGGCGGCCCGTCGTCGCGGGGGTCCTCGTCGTAGTCGATGTCGTCACCCATCTGTTTGCGCCGCTCCTCCAGCGTCCGGAGTTGCCAGAGGTAGTACACCGACCCGCCCCCACCCGCGAGGAGTACGATGGCTGCCAGGCCGCCAAACAGCAGGAGGTCCCGCTGGAGGTAGTACCGGACCGTCAGCGTCCCGTCGGACACTTCGTCCCACCTGACGGTCATGCGGTCCTCGGAGACGCTCGTCGAGTAGCCGCCGGGGCTGGCCTGGGAGAGCAGCGGGACGCCGATCCGTGTCGAGGGTGGCAGTAGCAGTTCGTAACTGCCCTCGACGAATGCGGGCGCGCTGAACCGCTTGCCCGTCCGGGCGGCGGTGTAGGCGACCGTCCCGTTCTCGGCCGGGAGGTCGATGACGGTGTTGTCACCCGTGCGCGTCGCAGAGAGGTTCGCCTGCGTGGCGTTGACGACCGTCCCGTTCTCGAACCGGAACTGGAGCGCCTGGAGGTCGACCGGGTTGTCCGTGCCCAGCCGGTCGCGCTGCCAGACGGTCAGTTCGGTCCGGTTCTGTATCTCGACGACCGTGGTGTAGGAGGACCGCGAGAGATTGAACGTCGTCGTGGCGTTGGTCTCCCAGTCGTAACTCGCCTCGCCAGTCAGGTCCTCTTCGGGAATCTCCGAGGGGCCAAAACACCCCGCAAGCAGGAGAACGGCGACCAGTGCCAGCCCCGCGAGGACGCGCCTGTTCATGGCACGACACAGAGCAGTTCCGCGGGCAGGTACTCGCCGATACTCGCGAGCAGGCCGGGCGGGTCGGTCCCCTCGCGACAGACGATACTCCCCTCGAGGAGGCCCAGCCGTTCGACGGTGACGACGTCCTCGGCGTGGCCCGCGCGGTTGACCGTCGCCCGGATCTCCGAGCGCGTCGCGCTGTTGACGTTCACCCTGCCGGGCCCCCGCCTCCACTCGAAGAGGCGGTCGCGCTCGGCGTCTGCGAGCCGGGGCACCTCGCCCGCCACGAACCGCAGTGGGAGGTGCTGGACGAGGCCAAAGCGCGTCCGGACCTGGGACGGTAAGCCGGGGCCGAGTCCCAGTTCGCCGGTTGGGATACGCACCGATTCGCCGGCGTCGAGGACGAACCCGTCCTCGTCCCAGGATTCGAGGGTCCCGACGTGGACGGCACCTTCCTCGAGGTGTGGTGTGATGGCTCCCCACCGCTCCCGGAGGAGGTTGCGCCCGACGGTCGCATCCGGCCCCTCGACGGTCACCGACGGGAAGCCGTCGTCGCGGAGGCCGACCTCGTAGGTCACGTCCAGGTCACCGAACTCCTCCGCGACCATCGCATCCAGGCCGGAGAGCGCGCGCTCGCTGGCGTCGCCCGACACGTACACCTTGGTTGCGAGGACGACCATCAGCCCTCGACGTCCACCGACTCGACGTTGAGTTCGTCCCGCAACGCCCCAATGCGCTCCTCCATCGCATCGACCAGCCGCGTGTTCTCCATGGTCTCCAGCCCGGACCCACACTGGGGGCACTCGAAGCCGACGTCCATCGCCTCGCCGAACTCGAAGCGGATGCCACAGTTCTCACAGAGGTAGAACTCGTGGGTCTGCTCGTATTCCCGGCGCTCATCCAGGCCCGCCAGCAGCCGGTGCATCTCCTCCTCGAGTTGCTCGGGGACCTTGTCGTACTCGAAGGTCCAGAGGTAGGTGAGCCAGCCCGAGTCCTCGTCGCGCAACCGGCGGTAACTCTCGGTCCCCTCGCCGTCCGGCGGCGCCGCCGCGACGGGCATCCCCTTGGGCCCGACGAGTTCGTGGAGGTACTTCTGTATGACCGGGTCCTCCAGGAGTTCCTCAAAAGCCATTACATTCGCTCGGGCTCTGTCGCTGTTAAAACCATCGCCACAAAACGGCTCGCTTCGCTCGCCGTTTTCTACCGCCTACCGCTACCCGCCTGCTGTCCTGGCGACCGGCCCGCTCGCTTCGCTCGCGGGCCGGTCTTATCCGTCGGTTTCGACTCGCTTGCCCGTCGCCTGGGGGACGACCACCTGCTCGGTGTCCTCCCACTCGCGGTCGAGTTCCTGGCCCTCGTAGAGTCGGTCGAGGAAGACGGCCAGCGAGGCCACCTCCGAGTGGGGCTGGTTCGTGACGGCGACGTTGTGGTCGGCGGCCTCGTAGACCTCGAAAGGGACTTTTCCGGCGCCGACGACGACAAGAAGGGGCGTTCCGGTCTCGAAGGCGGTCCGGATGTCGTCTTGTACGTTCTGGACCGGAAGTCCGTACATCGTCAGGTGGACGACGTCGCCGTCCCAGCCCCCGAAGAGCGCGTGTGGGCTGTCGGTCGTCCCGACGGCGAAGGGGCCGCCGAACCGCTCGGTGATGTCCTCGACAGTGTCTTGGCGGCTGGCGCCCTCGCCGGCCAAGACGACGCGGTCGGCCCCCAGCGCGCGGGCCGTCAGCCCGACGTGGGTCGTCATCCGCTCGTCCCGGCCCGGCCGGTGGCCCAGGCGCAACACCGCCACCTCGGGTGTCCCCTGCATGTCTCAGGGGAGGGACTCGCCGGGTTAGCCAGTTTCGGACAGCGCCGCCTCGATCGCGGCCGACACCTCCTCGACCGTGCCGGACCCGTACCCAGAGGCGACCACCTCGCCGTCCAGCACGAACGACGGGGTGGCCTCGACGCCCAGTTCGACCCCCTCCTCGCGGTCGGCCTGGACGGTTCCCTCGTAGACCCGGTCGGCTGCAGCAGCGCGGATGGCCTCGCTGTCGTGCCCCTGTTCGTCGGCGATGGTCCCGAAGATGTCGGGTGCTCCACCCGGAATCTCGCCGGAGCGCTCGAACAACACTGCAGCATACTCCCAGAAGGCCTCGTCACCGTGGCGGTCCTGGACCGCGCGGGCCGCGTTGGCGGCCTGGAAAGAGCCCGGATCGGCCACCGGAATCGGCAGGTCGCGGTGCTCGTACCTGATCTCGCCCGGGTCGACGTACTCCGCGGCCAGTTCGGGGAACCCCTCGACGTTGTAGTCGGCACAGTGCGGGCAGGCGTAGTCCTCAAAGACGGCGAGGGTGACGTCCGCGTCGGCGTCGCCTTTCACCGGTGCCGGGAGTTGCTCCCCGATGGGTGTCCCCGGCGCGTCGGTTTCCCCGTCTCCGCTTCCCCCCTCGTTCCCGCTCTCGCCATCACCACTGGCTCCAGAACCACCGGTACAGCCGGCCAGAACTCCCAGAGTTGCACCCCCCACCACTCTCAATGCGCAGCGTCTCGAGTATCCTCGAGCGGCTCTATCCATATCTGTGTGTTTCGTTGCGCGAGTAATAACATCTCGTTTCGCCCGCAAAGGAGCCTGTCATCTCGACGAATCCTGTGGCTAGGGACCCCCTGGTCGGGATTGTGGGCTGCCTTGCCAGCAGTCAGAGGCCGGTGCCGTCGGGGGAAGAAAGAAGTGTCACCGGAGACCGAAAAAACATCATAAAATCTAGATAATATTTATCAACTACTGGTGAATTCTATCAGTGTAAAGGATTTTATGAACAGACGGGATTTCCTGCACGGCTCTGTACTGTTGCCGACCAGTGGATTGTGGCGCCGGCGACAGGGTGCCGGTCGGGAGACACAGACGGCAGGAACAGGCCGACTTGTGGAGACACAGTACCAGAGCAGTGACTCGGATCCTCGTGCAGTACCGGACTCCGGCTGGCCGATGTACCAGGGCGACGCCGCCGGGAACGTGTACGGCCTGGACAGCGAGAGCGGGGACGAGATATGGCGCTTCGAGACTGTCGGAGAGACCGAATCCACGGGGCCTGCGATGACAGAGGAACTCGTCATCGCCGGGAGTTCGGGAGGCACGATATACGGGCTGGATGTCCAGACAGGGGAGGAACGCTGGCGCCTGGAAACCGGACAGGCGTTCGATCCCATGGCACTCTCCGGGGGCACGCTCTTTGTCCTGGCCGGACTGGATGTGATCGCGATACGGACCGGTTCGGACCAGGAAACGAGCGACACACAGCAGACAGGAGACGCGGAGACTGCGAGCCAGCCGTCGGGTGACGCAGAGAGCACGGGGGCGTCCGGAGACGCCACTGGGGGCGCCCAGGACGCGGATGGCCGCCAGCGGGGCTTTTTTTCGAACTCCGGGAACGAACCCGCTCAATTTGACGACGCTGGGCTTTCTCCTGTCAGTGGTTGGAATCGCCTACCAGATGCTGGAGGGTGATTGATATGGCACGGGGATTACCGGCTCTCTGGAGTGCAGTGCTCGGTGCGCCGTTCGCGCTGGGTGGTGGCTACGTGTACGTGGCCGATCCCAATTCTCTCGTCCCGAACCAGGTGGGACTGCCAGTGCTCGCCTTCGGAGCCTTCGTCATCGTCCGTGTCGCCTCCGGCACGGGCGGAACCCTGGAGATCGTTATTCGAAACATCTACTCGCCGACCGAGTTCGCGGACGAGGTCCGCACTCTCCTCTGACCATGTCGAAGGGCCTGATCGGGACGCTCCAGTTCGCGGCGAGCGTCGTCGTCGCCGTGCCCGTCGCCGCCTTTGGCCTGTTCAAGTTCGCGGAAGGCGCCCCCTTGCTCGGCGTTCTCTTTCTCGCCCTCGCGGTGGGGGTCGTGGTCTTCGAGGAAGCGATTACCTCGCCGACAGACATCCCCGCGGCCATCCTCGAACGGGTGGGGGGCCGCGTCGTGGAAACACCCGAGGACGAGGAGTGACGTGAACGCTTTTAGTGGGGGCGGGACCAATCCGGGTGTATGAGTCTCGAGGACCAGGCCGAGGACCTCGCCTCCGACCTCGGCGTCGACACAGAGGAGGTCAAACGCGACCTGGAGAACCTCGTCTCCTACAGCGTGCCGATGGACGAGGCAAAACAGAGCCTGCGGCGCAAGTACGGCGAGGACACCGGCAGCGGGGGGGAGACCCCCACCACGCGGGATGTCGCCGACGTCACGACCGGTGACAGCAACGTCTCGGTCACCGGCGTGTTGCTGACCGTCGGGCAGCGCTCCATCCAGTACCAGGGCGAGGAGATCGTTATCTTCGAGGGTGAACTGGCAGACGAGACCGGTAAAATATCTTATACGGCCTGGGAGGACTTCGGGCTCGAACCCGGGATCACGGTCCGGGTCGGCAACGCCGGCGTCCGCGAGTGGGAGGGGGATCCGGAACTCAATCTCGGGGAGAGCACGAGCGTCGAACTGGTCGAGGACTCGCTCGACGTGGCCTACGATGTCGGCGGCGACCGCGAGTTGGCCGGCCTGTCGATAGGCGACCGCGGCGTCAACGTCGAGGGACTCGTCCAGGACTGCGAGACGAAAGTCATCGACGGCCGTGACGGCGAGACAGAGATACTCAGCGGCGTCCTCGCCGACGGGAGCGGCCGACTCCCCTTTACCGACTGGGACCCACACGAAACCATCGAGACGGGCGAGTCGGTCCGGGTCGAGAACGCCTTCGTCCGGGAGTTCCGCGGCGTTCCGTCGGTGAACGTCTCGGAGTTCTCGACGGTCCGGCGACTCGACGGGGGCGTCGAGGCCACCGACTCGGCACAGCAGCGCACAGTCCGGGCGGCAGTCGAGTCGGGCGGGCTGTTCGACGTCGAACTGGTGGGGACGGTCATCGACCTCCGGGACGGGTCGGGACTCATCGAGCGGTGTCCCGCGTGTGGCCGGCTTGTCCAGAACGGGCAGTGTCGCAGCCACGGCGAGGTCGACGCGGAGGACGACCTGCGGACCAAGGCCATCCTCGACGACGGCACCGGCACGGTGACGGTCGTCCTCGGGGAAGACCTCACCGAGGAGGTGTACGGCGGCGGCGTCGCGGACGCGAAGGAGGCGGCCCGGGACGCGATGGACAGGGAGGTGGTCGCGGACGCCATCGCCGGGACGGTGGTCGGGCGGGAGTTCCGCGTTCGCGGGTCGTTAAGCGTCGACGACTACGGCGCCAACCTCGATGCCCGGTCGTTCGCCGCGACCACCGACGACCCGGCCGAGCGTGCCCGGGCGCTGCTCGCGGAGGTGGGAGGATGAGCGACGCGCCCTCCGAGGGGGCCAACACTCGCGAGATAGCCTACCGTCTCTTCGCCGCCGAGTACGATGACGCCGACCTCTCCTACTCCGAGGGCGAGCAGGAGCGCGCCCCCAACTACGTCGTCACGCCGACCGGCGCGCGCGTCAACCGGGCGTTCTTCGTGGGCGTCCTCACCGAAGTCGAGGCGGTCAGCGAGGACGTCCTCCGGGCGCGGGTCGTCGACCCCACCGGCGCGTTCGTCCTCTACGCCGGCCAGTACCAGCCCGACGAGCAGGCGTTCCTCGAAGGTGCCGAGACGCCGACCTTCGTCGCCGTGACGGGCAAGGCCCGGACGTTCCAGCCCGACGACGCCGACCGCGTCTACACCTCGATCCGCCCGGAGATCATCAACGAGGTCGACGCGGACACGCGGGACCGCTGGACCGTCGGGACGGCAGAACGGACGCTCCAGCGTGTCGGCTGGATGGCGAGGGCAATCCACAGCGACCGCAGCGGGACCGACCTCGAAACTGCCCTCGTGGCCGACGGCGCCGACGAGGGGTTCGCGTCGGGTATCGTCCGCGCGCTCGATCACTACGGGACGTCGCCAGCGTACCTCTCGGCCGTCGCCGACATGGCCCTGGACGCGGCACGGCTCGTCGCCGGCGACACCGACGAAGTGGATACCGTCTCGGTGCCGCCGGACGCCGCCGGAGAGGCCGATACGGACTCGCTCGCTGCGTATGCCGACCTGGCGACCATCCACGCCGGCGAGTCCGCGGGGAACACAGGTGAATCCGGGTCCGTGGAGGGCGACGCCGACACACCGATGACAGCGTCGACGGACTCTGGGGGCAACGTGGCCGAACCGATTGCAGGGGCAGAACCCGAATCCACGGCAGAGTCCGCCGGCGACGCCGCGACAGTGGAGGAGGCCGAAGCGACCCCCGTGGCCAGTGCCGGTCCAGACGAGACCGGAGCGGAGGTCGACAGTCTGGATGAAACCGAGGCGGACGTCGACGGACCGGACGAGGGCAGCCCGGCAGTCGGGGAACCGGATGACGCGAGCGAGTCGGAGGTTGCGGGCGAAGCGGCCGACCCGGACGAAGCGACCGCCGACGTCGGTGATTTCGAGCCTGGCGAGTTCGACCTCGACGACGAGGAGCGCGAGGAGATAGAGGCCGAGTTCGGAACCGAATTCCAGAGCGGGGCCGAGGTCGACGAACCAGGGGAGGCAGACATCGAGACGCCCGACCCCGAGCAGTCCATGGGAGAGGACGACACCACTGCGAGTGTCGTCGACGCGACGGCGGAATCCACAGACGTCGAGGACGGCGGGCCATCGACAGTCGAGGAAAGTGCCACAGCAGCGACCGGGGAGGACGGAGAATCGGCGGATTCGGCCGGTACGACGGCGGAGGCAGACGGGACGGCCTCGGAGACCGGAGAAGGGACGGAAGCCGACGGGGCCGACGACGTGGACCTGGAAGAGGCGACCCTCGACGTGATGACCGAACTCGACGACGGGGCCGGCGCGGACCGCGGGGCGGTCGTCGAGGAGACGGCCGAGAGGCACGGTGTCGACCCCGAGGCGGTCGAGGCGGCCATCCAGGACGCCCTGATGGACGGTCGGTGTTACGAGCCCGACGACGCGACGCTCAAGCCCATCTGATGGCCGTCGAGCCGATTCCGGGAGAACCCGCGGCGCTCGTCGACTGTGACGGGGACCGCGCGCTCGTCGTCGCGGACTACCACGCGGGCATCGAGGCCGGTCTGCGCCGCGAGGGAGTCGAACTCGACAGCGACGCCGACGGCCGGCTTGCGGCGCTGACCGCGCTGCTCGACCGGACCGGGCCGGACAGGCTCGTCGTGCTGGGAGACCTCGGTCACGCTATCGGCCAGCCGGGCCGGGACGAGCGCGAGGAGATCGAATCGGTGCTCGCGGCTGCCGCCGAGCGCGTCCCCGTGACCCTGGTCCGGGGCAACCACGACAGCGGCGCCGAGTCGCTCTTCGAGGACCACGAGCGGGTCTCCGTCGGGGCGGGACGGGGAGTCCGGCTGGGAGATGTCGGCTTCGCGCACGGACACACCTGGCCCGACCGGGCGGTGCTGGCCGCCGACGTCCTCTGTCTCGGCCACGAACACCCTGTCGTCCGGCTGGAAGACGAGGTCGGTGGCCGACGTGTCGAGCGGGTCTGGCTGCGGGGCGGCGTCGACCCCGCACCGTTCCGGACACACTACGACGCGGACGTTGCGGTTCCCGGGGAACTCGTCGTGTTCCCGGCGTTCAACGACCGCTCGGGGGGCACCTGGGTGAACGTCCACGGCCGGGAGTTCCTGTCGCCGTTCCTCCCCGGGGCGCTCCGCGATGGGCAGGCGTACCTACTCGACGGAACCCATCTCGGCGCGTACGAGCAGGTATAGCGCCGCGAGTTTCCGCCGGAACACGACGGGCGCTCGCTGTCCCGCGTCCATCTCCTGGCCGAGCAGCCGACACAGGGCGTACAGTTCGCCCGCACGCCGGGAGCCGACGAACCGGAACTCGACGTTGTACGCCTCCGACCACGCCGCGACGGTCCCCCGGACCTGGCCCGGATGGACGTCCCGTCCGCGCATCGGCCCCCGTCCCTCTGTGAAGGTCGCCCAGGTCTCCTCGACGACAACGGCGAGCGGTTCGGGCCACCCGTCGGCCCGCCCGACCTGTGCCTCGAAGCGCTCGCGCTCCCAGGTGATCGAGTGCAGGAAGTCCCGACCGGTCTTTCGTTCGACGGCAAACCCGGGGAGGTAGGTGCCGGTCCCGGGGTCCCGCGAGCAGCACGCGGCGACGGTGTAATCGCCCGTCGAGAGTGTCACGTCCCGCGTCTCGACCGGATGGGGGCGGAACTCCCAGGGCCGTCGTTCGCGCGTGTCTCTGAGTATCGTCGCGAGGTACATTGCCTTCCCCGGGCGATGACGCCCGGCAGGGACCGGTGGGCGCGTTCCCGATTATGAAGGTTCGGACCGATTCTGGAGACACCGGGCCATTTAAATCTCACTTGCACTAACTACAAGCAGTTATGGCCGAGCGACGGAACAGCACGGGGGGAGCCGGCGCGTGACGCGGCTGGTCCTCGTGGCTGGCACCACGCACACGGCGGGAATCGAGGGGATAAGCGCCGCCGGCGCGGACCCGGCCGCGATGGCCCACACGCCGAGTGCGGACGCCGAGATACTCGAGTACGGCCGGCCCGTGCGCGCGCCGGTGGTGCCGGTCAGCCCCGCCGGAACACCGACGCCAGCCGTCGTGACGCGGGCGGTCAGGGAGGAACTCGACGTTCCACTGACGGTCGTCGACGGCGGCCTCGCGAGTCTTCGCGGCGGCCCGGCAGTTCGGGCGTGCCATCCCGGAGGAGTCGGTGCTCGTCGCGGAGACGATTCCGGGCGGAACGACCACCGCGCTGGGTGTGCTGACCGCGCTGGGCGAACCAGCGTCGGTGTCCTCTTCACTGCCCGAGAACCCTATCGAACGCAAGCGCGAGGTCGTCGCCAGGGGACTCGACGCCAGCGACCTCTCCCGTGGCGGCGCGGCCGGGGACCCGGAACTGGCGGTCCGGCGGATGGGCGACCCCGTGCTCGCGACAGCCGCCGGGTTCGCGCTGGGTGCCCGCGAGTCCGGGACAGCCGTGACCCTCGCCGGCGGGACCCAGATGTTCGCGGTCGCGGCACTGCTCCGACACGCGGGCGCCGAGGGCACGCTCTCTCTGGCGACCACCTCCTTCGTCGCCGACGACCCGAGTGCGAGCGTCAACGAACTGGCTGCCGAACTCGGCGTCGAGGTGACCGTCACCGACCCCGGGTTCGAGGAACTGGACCACCCCGCAACCGAGGGATATCTCGCCGGCGAGGCCAAGGAGGGCGTGGGGATGGGCGGCGCGCTGGCGCTCGCGGGCTGTGCCGGCGTTCTCCCGGCGGTGCGCGAGCGGGTCGCCGCGGCGACCGACCGACTCCTCGCGAGTGCGCCGGAGGGGCAGCCGTGAGGGGCGTCGTCCTCGGCGGGACGAGTTCCGGGGTCGGGAAGACCGTCGCCGCCCTCGCCGCAATGCGAGCCCTCGAATCCGCGGGCTACGCGGTCCAGCCGGCGAAAGCCGGCCCGGACTTCATCGACCCGAGCCACCACGAGGCGATCACCGGTACCCCCTCCCGGACCCTCGATTGCTGGCTCGAAGGCAAGGCGGGCCTGCGGCGCAACTACGACCGCGGGAGCGGCGACGTCTGCGTCGTCGAGGGCGTGATGGGACTCTACGACGGCGACGGCTCCAGCACCGCCATGGTCGCGGCGGCACTGGACCTCCCGGTCGTGCTCGTCGTCGACGGGAAGGCCGGCATGGAGAGCGTCGCCGCGACCGCGCTGGGCTTTCGCGAGTTCGCCGACCGGGTCGGCCGTGACGTCGAGGTTGCCGGCGTCCTCGTCCAGCGGGCCCACGGCGGGCGACACGCCGCGGGCATCCGCGAGGCTCTCCCCGAAGAACTGTCCTACTTCGGGCGTATTCCCCCCAGCGAGGACCTGGAAATCCCGGACCGTCACCTCGGCCTCCACATGGGCGAGGAGGCGGCCCTGCCACGCGAGGCCCTCGACGAAGCCGCCGAAACCGTCCGGGCCGACCGGATTGCCACGATCGCCCGCGCACCCCCCGGACCCGAGCGGTCGGAGTTACCTGCCAGAAACCGAGAGGGGCTCCGGATCGCGGTCGCACGCGACAGCGCCTTCTCTTTCTGGTATCCGGCGACGCTCGAACGACTGCGGGACCTGGCAGGCGTCGAGACGTTCTCGCCGCTGGCGGGCGATGACGTCCCACCCGCGGACGGCGTCTATCTGCCCGGTGGCTACCCCGAACTGCACGCCGGCCGTCTCAGCGGGAGTCCGGCGCTGACGACGCTGGCCGAGAGGGCCGCGAATGGAGTGCCCGTGCTGGGCGAATGTGGCGGGATGATGGCACTCGCGGAGTCGCTGACGACGGCCGACGGGGAGACCCACGGGATGGCCGGCGTCCTCCCGGCAGCCGTCGAGATGCACGACCGGTACCAGGCCCTCGACCACGTCGAACTCGTGGCGACCGATACCGCGCCGGAACCGATGGCGGATGGCACCTACCGCGGCCACGAGTTCCACTACTCGACGGCCGACGTGGGCCGGGACGCCAGCTTCGCCTTCGACGTCGAGCGTGGCGACGGCATACACGAGGAACAGGACGGTCTGATCGAGTACGCGACGCTGGGTCAGTACACGCACTGCCACGCCGAAAGCGGCGCCTTCGACGCGCTGGTCGAGTGGGCGAGCGAGTCCTGACCGTGCCGCCGCGAGGACGCTGAGAGGCGTGTCAATCGCTCGGATGACAGGCGATAGTCGCACGCAAGACGCCCCACAAGGTTTTTTCATGTCTACTGAATTGATACGACAATGAGCGCCCTCGATACCTTCTTCGACGAGATCGTCGCCGGCACGGACGCAATCCTGCTGTTTTCCCCGGACGCGGCGACGGTCGAGGAGTTCGAAGCGGAGGACACACCGACAGTGGTCGTCGACCAGGAGAACGACGTCGGCGCGGACCAGTTCGTCGAGTTGCCACTCCCGTTTCGGGACGTGACCGGCCGTCTCCGGTTCGGACTCGAGGGCGCCATCCGGC
>PXSU01000069.1 GCA_003022745.1 Halobacteriales archaeon SW_9_67_25 | reverse complement strand
GCGTCGAGGCCGGCGAAGAACACCGACGCGCCGAACGCACCCACGGGGTTGTAGTTCGCGAGCAGGTAGGTCGTGATACCGATCCAGCCACGGCCGGCGGTGATGGTTTCGCCGCCACCGATGAACTGGCCGGCGTTCAGCGCCAGGCCGGCCCCGCCCAGCCCGCAGTAGACCCCCGAAATCAGGACGCCCACGTACCGGACCTTCCGGACGCTGACACCGGCGGTATCGAGCGTCTTCGGGTCCTCGCCGCTGGCCTGGAGATGTTTGCCGAAGGTCGTCCGGTTCAGCAGGTACCACGAGAACGGGACGGCCAGCAACAGCAGATAGACCGGCGGCGTCGAGCGAAACAGCGCCGGTCCGAGGAACGGAATCTCGACCAGCCCCGGGACCGCCAGCGGGTCGAACGTCCCCACGCTGGGGCTGTTGACCGTCTCCCAGATGATGATGCTCCCGAAGGGCGCAAAGCCCAGCGCGATCAGCCACACTGCGAGCCCCGCGATGATCTGGTCGGCCTTGAAGTCGATACAGACCACCGCGAACAGCAAGGCGACGGCCGTACTCGCGAGTACCGCGGCCAGGAACGCCAGCGCGAGTGCCCCGGTCGTCCCGCCCAGCCACCACAGCACCGCGATGGCCGAAAAGGCTGCGACGATCAACAGTCCTTCGAGGCCGATGTTGATGACGCCCGATTTCTCGGCGAAGATCCCGCCCATCCCCGCGAAGGCGATCGGTACTGTGAGCCTGAGCGCCGACCGGACGTAGGAGGCGTCGAGCACGCTGACGACCCCGACGCCAAGCTGGCGCACGCCCGGGACGAGGACCGCAACGAAGAGCGCGGCGACGACTGCACCGCCGGCGAGCCCGGCCCGGCGGTCGATACCCGTGTCAGTCACCCTCCTCACCTCTCTTCTGACCGCCGTCTGCCGCTACCTCGTCCTCCACGGAGCCGTAGCCGGCGCGGGCCCCGAGCATCCGGAAGAACTCGGGCATCGCAACAAAGAGGATGATCAACCCGCGGAGCACCTCGACGAGTTCCGGCGGCACGCCCAGCGCGAAGTCGATCTGGATGGCCCCGCCCTTCATGGCGCCGAACAACAGTGCGGCCGGGATCACCCCGAGCGGGTTGTTCGCTGCGAGGATGGAGACCGCGATGCCGTCGAACCCCAGGGGCGGCATGTCGGTCTGCCACCGGTAGAGGATCATCAGTACGTACATCGCGCCGGCGACGCCGCCCAGCGCCCCCGAGAGGGTCATGCTGGTGACGATGTTGCGCTCGGCGTTCACGCCGCCGTACTCGGCGGCCTCGGGGGCGAGCCCACTGGTCCGGAGGTCGTACCCGAGGACCGTCCGCTCGTAGAGCAGGTAGACCAGCACCGCTATCGCGAGCCCGAACCCGAGCGCGATCACGGAAAAGCGGGTACCGCCGATGGTCGGCGAGAGCCGGACGAACTCCGGGACTGAGGGCGTCTGGACGGCGTCGGTCGAGGGGTCGCCGAGGTGGTTGCGCACAAGGTAGAAGGCCACCCCCATCGCGACGAAGTTGAGCATGATTGTCGTGATGACCTCGTGGGCGTCGGCGTAAGCCTTCATCGCGCCGGGGAGCGCGCCATACAGCCCGCCGACGACCGCACCGACGAGTACCGCCAGCGGGATTGCGAGGAGTGCCCCGAGCGAGCCCGCGGGGAGGAGAGGTGCGACCTGGAGGACTGCCAGCGCGCTCGCGAGCCCGCCCAGGACCATCTGGCCCTGCGTGCCGATGTTGAACAGGCCAGCCCGGAAGGCCACGGCGACCGACAGGCCGGTAAAGAGGAGCAGCGTCGTCTCCTGGAGGGTGAGCCCGAGGTTGGTCGGCGACCCGAAGGCACCCCGGGCGAGGGTGAGGTACACCTCGATGGGGTCGTAACAGAACGCCGTCCCGCCCAGCGCGAGCGCCGGCTCGCGGCAGGTCGCGACCGCCCCCGAGAGGAACACGATGACGCCGCCGACGACGACGGCGACGGTGAGAGCGGCCAGGCTGATCGCGAGCCGTTCGAGTACGGTCGCGTCGACGAGCCGGTCGAGATAGTGCGCCAGTCGTGCCCTGTCCATGACCGTCGTGATTCAGTCTACGTCCGCCGTATCTGTCGGTCTGTCCGTGCTCGTCGCTCGCGGTTCGCCACCGCCGCGCCCGCTGTCGGGGTCCTCGCCGGCCATCAGCAGGCCGACCTCCTCCTCGGTGACGGCGTCGGGGTCGACCACGTCCACGAACCGCCCGTCGTACATCACGGCCATCCGGTCGGCGAGGCGCTGGACCTCCTCCAGTTTCGAGGAGACCAGCAGGACGGCCACGCCCTCGGTCCGCAAGTCGAGCAGGCGGTTGTGGACGAATTCGATGCTGCCGATGTCGACCCCACGGGTGGGCTGGGAGGCGACCATCAGGTCGGGGTCGCGCTCGAACTCGCGGCCGACGACCATTTTCTGCTGGTTGCCCCCCGACAGCGACCGGGGGGTTGCGCCCGCGTCGGGCGGGCGTACGTCGTACTCTTCGATGACGCCGTCGACGAACGACCGGGTCCGGCCCCAGTCGATGAGTCGCCCGTCGGAAAACTCCGGCAGCGTCTGCCCGCCGAGCAACCCGTTCCGCAGGAGGTCGTACTCCAGGACGAGGCTCCGCTCCTGGCGGTCCTCGGCGATGTAGGAGACGCCGGCCTCGATGCACTCGCGCCGGGAGTCGCGAGTGACGTCCTCGCCCTCCAGGACGACCGTCCCGGACTCGGCCTCGCGCAGGCCCGTGACCGCCTCGACGAGTTCGGACTGGCCGTTGCCGTCCACGCCGGCGACGCCGAACACCTCGCCCGCATCCACTGCGAAGGAGACGCCGTCCACGGCCTGTACCCCCCGGTCATCGGTCACCACGAGATCCTCGACAGCTAGCGTCTCCCCGCCCCGCTCGGCGGGTTCGCTCGTGACTTCGAGCAACACCTCGCGGCCGACCATCATCGTCGCGAGTTCCTCGCGGGTGGTCTCGTCGGCCCGGACCGTCCCGACGAGCTTGCCGTCCCGGAGGACGCTGATGCCGTCGGCCGCCGCCAGCGCCTCGCCGAGCTTGTGCGTGATGAAGACGATGGTCTTGCCCTCTGCGACCAGTTCCGCGAAGACGTCGAACAGCGACTCGACATCCTGTGGGGTGAGCACTGCTGTCGGTTCGTCGAGGACGAGCACCTCGGCCCCGCGGTACAGCGCCTTGAGGATCTCGACGCGCTGCTGTTCGCCGACGCTGATCTCTTGGACCCGCTCGGTCGGGTCGATGTCGAACCCGTATCGCTCGGCCAGTTCGCGGGTGTCCGCGATGGCCTGCCGTTCGTCCGTGGCGAGGCCGAACCACTTCGTGGGCTCGACCCCGAGCACGAGGTTCTCGGCGACCGTCATCGGGTCGACCAGCATGAAGTGCTGGTGGATCATCCCGATACCGGCGTCGATTGCGTCCCGCGGGCTGTCGAACTCGCGGGGCCGGCCGTCGACGTAGACGGTTCCCTCGGTGGGTTCGTACAGGCCGTAGAGGACGTTCATCAGCGTGGTCTTGCCGGCGCCGTTCTCGCCGACAAGCGCGTGGACGGTCCCCCGCTCGACCGCGAAGTCGACGTCGTCGTTGGCGAGAACGCCCGGGAACCGCTTGGTGATCCCGTCCATCCGGACGGCGTACTTCGACCCGCCGGAATCCCGCCCCGGGGCCCTATCCTGTCCGCTCATGCCCCCGCTCAGACGTCGTCCATCGTGGTCGGGACATCGATGTCGCCGTCGATGATCCCCTGGCGGGTCGTTTCGAGTTCCGACGTGATGTCGCCGGGGAGTTCGCCCTCGAAGTCCTGGCCGATCACCGCGCCGACGCCGTCCTCCGCGAGGCCGAGGTCGTTGACTTGACCGCCCCTGAAGTTCCCGTCGATGACGCCGCTGACGGACTCGAAGACCGCACGGTTGACCCGCTTTATCATGGAGGCGACGATGACGTCGGAGAACTCCGACGCCGAGACCGACTGGTCGTTGTCGACGCCGATAGCATAGCGCCCCTCGGCCTGTGCGGCCTCGAAGACGCCCGCACCGGTGCCGCCCGCCGCGTGGTAGACCACGTCGGCGCCGTCGTCGTACATCGAGGTGGCGATCTCCTGGCCCGTGGCGGGGTCGTTCCAGTCGCCCGCGTAGGCCGACTCGAACTGGATCTCCGCGTCGGCGTGGTCGACGCCCGCGGCGTAGCCCGCCTCGAACTTCTCGATCAGCGGAATCTCCTGGCCACCGACGAAGCCGACCATACTCTCGTCGGGGTTGGTCGTCCCGCCGCCGTGTGAGTAGTCCATGCCGGTGAGCATCCCCGCGAGCACGCCGACCTGGAACGACCCCTCGTGTTCCCGGAAGACGTAGTTGGCCACGTTGTCGATGAGGTTGCCGTCGTCGTCTTTGACGACCGAATCGACGATGGTCCAGTCCTGATCCGGAAACTCCTGGGCGTTCGTCTTGAGGTCGGTCGCCTGGACGAACCCGATACAGCAGATCAGCTCGAAGTTCGGACTGCTCGAGCGCGCGAACCGCCGCTGGAGTTCGCCCACGTCGCCCGGGGCGTCCGGTTCGGCGTTCTGGTAGGTGACGCCGAACTCCGCCTCCGCCTCCTGGATGCCCACGTGGGCCATGTCGTTGAACGACTGGTCGCCCAGCCCGCCGGTGGCGTAGACCATCCCGACGTTGATGTTCTCGCTGCCGCCGTCACCGCCATCACCGCCGTCGCCACCACACCCGGCCAGCGCGCCGGCCACGCCGATGGAACCGAGTCCTTTGAGCACTGTCCGCCGCCGCGGATTGCGGGACATACGGTACCACACGGACAATCCTCGTTTAAAACCATCGGTGGTCCCGATACTCGCGGGGCTGCCGGTCTTCAGCATATTACAACGGTTCCTGTCCGCGCCGGAGCGCGACCGCGGTGATCGCCCCACGATGCGGCCCTCGGTGTCTAGGACGGGCAGTTCCGAGCGCCGCGCACCCAGCAGTTGCCGGAGCAACTCCCCGGCCGGCGCCGTACCGGCCACCCCCTCGGTGTTCGCGACGTCGCCGACAGTCAGCCCCTCGGGGAGGTCGCCCAGGATGACGGTGCGGGACCCACCGCTCGCGGCGGCGTAGATGAACAGCGCGAGCAAAAAGAGCAGGGGGCTGAACGCCAGGACGCCCACCACGGTAAAGAGGACGGACATATTCGGGAAGCTAGAATTTATTACTGTCCGGGTCGGCAGTTGCGATGTGGCGGGGAGTGACAATACGACTGTCTTGGTCGTCGACGACGAACCCGACGTGGCAGACGTCTACGCGCTGTGGCTGAGCAGTGCCTACGAGACGCGGACTGCCTACGGCGGCGCGGAGGCTCTGGAGGCGCTCGACGAGGACGTCGACGTGGTCCTGCTCGACCGGCGGATGCCGGAACTCGGCGGCGACGAGGTGCTCGAACAAATCCGGGCGGACGGGTACGACTGTCGTATAATCATGCTGACGGCGGTCGACCCGGGACTGGACATCGTGGAGATGGACTTCGATGATTACCTCTGCAAACCGGCCGAGAAACCGGACCTGGTCGCCGCCATCGAACAGCAACTCCGGATCCAGCGGTACGACGACCGCCTCTCCGAGTACTTCGAGACCACGTCGAAACTCGCACTCCTGGAGCAGGAACTCCCGCCCTCCGCGGTCGAGGGAAACGAGGAAATCGCGACACTCCGCCAGCGGATCGAGGAACTCAAATCCGACCTGGACGACACCCTCGCAGAGTTCGACGACATCGACACTGCGTTCCGGCGGATATCCCGGTACCAGCGGTGATATACCGGTCGACGGAACGGTTGATAGAGTTCGTCGCGTCACAGCCCGGTGAATATCCATCAGGGATTCCGTCGACCAGTATCGTGTTGCGCGGTCGGGCCTGTTACGACACGCCGAGGCGTTCCCGGGCCCGGGCGAGTGCCGTCTCGTCGTCTTCCCGGACTGCCGTCCCGACGTCCCGGCAGGCACGGACGAGTCGCTCCGCCTCGACGGGGTCGACGTCGCCGTCCAGGGCCTCCAGGCGCTTGCGCCTGGCCCGGAGCGCCGAGAGCACCGCCACGAGAGCCGACCCCGGTTCTGAGCGGACGTGTCCGAGGTCCGAGAGGTAGGCGTCGGTCGCGGCCGCGACGGCCAGCCCCCGGTCGCCCCACAGCCCGTCGGGCACTTCCTCCGGTGGGGGGCGCTCGCCGTCCTCGGCCCCGTCCAGCAGCGACAGGAAGTACAGCCGGTCCGGGTCGGCGACCCGCATCGACCGCGAGAGCGTCGAACCGACCCGCCGGAGCTCCGCCGCGGCGGGGGACGTCTCCCCGAGGGGCTGTAGCTCGCCGGCGTGGACGAACCCGGCCCGACGGACGTACTCGGCGGCGGCCTCTGCCGCCAGGTCGGCGACCGTCCCGAGGGGTTCCCTGTCGAGGGCGGCCCGTGCCGGCGTGAGGTCCAGTGTCGCCGGGCCGGCCGTGTGTTCCGCGCGCTCGCCCAGCCCGCGGCTGCGGAGGCTCCCACACTCCGGGCAGGTGACACTCCCCGTCTCGTAGTACGACCACCGTGCCCTACAGGAGTGACACTCCCGCTTCCCGCGGATCTTCATATCCGTTAGTACGCGCCAACTTATAATAAACCCGTGGCGTCGCCACCGGTAGTAATGGCACGACGCGGGGGCTTTCGGCTGAGTGAAACGTCCAGTCGTTACGCTTAAGTATCTCCCCTCTGTTATTCCATGTGACGCTTCGCTTGGAGGGCCGAAGCGTCAGCGGGGACCAATTTAGGGCGGCAAGCGTTCGCGCGGATTTTCCCGCGCGTCTCGCTTTCCTTTCCGCTTTACTCGACTGGTTAGCCGCGCTGCCGGACTACCGGTGGACGTAAGCAGTGATACATTCGGCCCAGTCTATGAGAGGGCCAAGAAGTATCAAATGTTACGTCCACCGGTATCATCACCCGATAGACAGCGAGTCGTCACCGCCGTTTCGTCCCACTCCAGTTCGATCTCCAGGCTCAACTCGCCGGGGCCATCTGCCGGTCCCTCGCGTTCGTCTTGACCTCGAACTCGACTGTTTCGGGGGGATCCATCGTGACCGACTCCCCGCCCGATTCCAGGGATACCCCCTCCCCCGTGTCCAGCCGGTCGGCCACGGTCCGCAGGTACGACGCGACCTCCCCGCGAGTGCTGTGTTGCTCCGTTTTGAATAGCACGGTCTCTGGCATGGGAGACAGTACGTGGCCGGCGAGAATAAACGCTCCCATACTGGTGACAGTGCCGTCACATCAGTGCCGGAATATGCGATAGAGGTATCTATACGAACCGGAGAGAGCGGACACCTCTCGACGTCCTGAACTGTCACTGTCCCGTCTCCCGTGGGGACGGTCCGACCCCGGAGCGGCGGAGCTTTCTGTCCCCGAAACGGGAAGGATGCCGACAGCAGTCCCCGGATTCGAGTCGGTTCTAACTGTTCGGGGCGGTCGCTCCGAACCCGGCCGACGCACTGGACCGGTCGTGTAATCCGAGCACATATTCGGGACGAAATATTTAATAAATTAGGATAATAATCCGTATGTAGACTTTACCGATGTACGACCTGACAGGATTCCAGCGTGACCTGCTGTACGTCATCGCCGGCAAGGAGGAGCCCCACGGGCTCGCGATCAAGGACGAACTGGAGGACTACTACGAGAAGGAGATCCACCACGGGCGGCTGTACCCCAATCTGGACACGCTCGTCGACAAGGGGCTCGTCGAGAAAGGGCAACGCGACCGCCGGACGAACTTCTACAGCCTCACTCGGCGGGGGCGCCACGAGATCGAGGCCCGCCGCGAGTGGGAGGAACAGTACATCGACGTCTGATGGTCTCGGCGCGGTCGAGGACGGCGCTTTTCGGACTGCTGGCCAGTCTCGCCGTGAGCCTCGTCCTCTGGGTGGTCTTCGGCGTGCCCGCCTTCCTCGTCGTCGTCCCGTTCGTTCCGTTTCTCTTCCGGCGGGGCGACCGGCCGCCCGTTCGCGAGTGTCCGGTCTGTGGCTACCGGACTCGCGACCCCGGGTTCGACCACTGTCCCCGAGACGGTCACCGTCTGGACGAGGACTCGAATGGCCTGAACTGACACGTAGCGAGCGGGAGTCCACCCGTTCACTGGTGAGGGGCCCTCGATGCCACGGGCATATCGAAGCTTAGAAACGGGACAGAACCCAACGATAGAAACATGTCACCGACACAGGGCTCCCGCGCCGGTGGGGTGGTCGACGACACACCGGTCGTCTACGACCTCGCGCCGGAGTGTACGCTCGATGACCTCGAGGAGGGCGAGCGGTACCACGCCACCGTCAACGGGATCGTCGAGTACGGCGTCTTCGTCGACCTCTCTGCACAGGTCTCCGGTCTCGTCCACGCCTCGAATCTCGTCGGGGAGTACGCGGTCGGCGACGACCTCGTCGTCGAACTCGCGTCGGTTCGCGAGAACGGCGACCTGAGCTTCTCGGAGGTACAGATCGACGAATACGGGACGCGCCCGGTCGGCCCCGGCGAGCGCGTCGACGCCGCCGACATTCCGGATGCGACCAGCCGGAGCGTCCATCTTGAGGGACGGATCCTCCAAATCAAACAGACCGGCGGTCCGACCATCTTCCAGGTTCGCAGCGGGACGGGCGTGGTTCCCTGTGCCGCCTTCGAGGAGGCCGGCGTCCGGGCGTTCCCGGACGTGGGTCTCGACGACCTGGTTCGCGTGACTGGCACCGTCGAGACACGCGACGGCGCCGTCCAACTCGAGGCCGACGACGTGACCGTCCTCGACGGGGCGGCAGCCGACGCTCTCGCCGACCGGCTGGCGGAGGCCTCGGCCGAGCGTGCGGAACCGGCCGAGGTTGACCCGCTGGTATCCTGGCCCGCACTGGAGACGATGTGGGCGGACCTGCGAGCGGTCGCTCGTCGGCTGCGCCGGACGGTGCTGGAGGGTCGTCCCATCCGGATGCGCCACCACGCCGACGGCGACGGGCTGTGTGCGAGCGTCCCGCTCCAGTACGCCCTGGAACGGTTCATCGCCGACGTCTACGAGGACCCACAGGCCCCCAGACACATGCTCCGGCGGCTCCCGAGCAAGGCGCCCTTCTACGAACTGGAGGACGTCACCCGCGATCTGAACTTTGCGCTGGAGGACCGCACGCGCTACGGCCAGAAGCTCCCGCTGCTGTTGATGCTCGACAACGGCTCCACCGAGGAGGACACCCCCGCTTACCGCAGCCTCGCCAACTACGACGTGCCGATCCTGGTGGTCGACCACCACCATCCCGACCCCGACGCGGTCGACCCGTTCGTCGAGGAACACGTCAACCCCTACCTCCACGGCGAGGACTACCGCGTCACGACGGGGATGCTGTGTGTCGAACTCGCGCGGATGATCGATCCGGACCTGACCGACGAGATCGGGCACGTCCCGGCGGTGGCCGGCCTGGCCGACCGCTCGGAGGGCGGGGCGATGGGCGACTACCTCGCCCTCGCGGCCGACGCCGGCTACGACGAGGCCCGGGTCCGAGAGATCGGCGAAGCGCTCGATTATGCCACCCACTGGCTGCGGTACAGCGACGGCCGGGAGTTGGTCAACGACGTCCTGAACGTGAACTGCGACGACCGCGACCGCCACGAGCGCCTTGTCGACCTGCTCGCCGACCGCGCACAGCGGGACGTCGACGACCAGCTCGCGGCCGCCCTCGAACACGTCGAGGGCGAGTCACTCGACAACGGTGCCCGCCTCTACCGCATCGACGTCGACCGCCACGCAAAGCGCTTCACCTACCCCGCACCGGGCAAGACCACGGGGAAGATCCACGACCACAAGGTCGCGGAGACGGGCGACCCGGTCATCACCATCGGGTACGGTCCCGACTTCGCCGTCCTCAGGTCGGACGGCGTCCGGCTGGACATCCCCGAAATGGTCTCCCAGCTCCAGGAGGAAATCGAGGGAGCAGGCGTCAGCGGCGGCGGCCATCTCGTTGTCGGCTCGATCAAGTTCGTGAACGGCCGCCGCGAGGAGGTGCTTGACGCGCTGGTCGCGAAGATGGCCGAGGCCGAACTTGACGAGGAACTCGGGAGTTCCGCTGTGCTGCCCGAGGAGTTCTAGGACTCAAACTCGACGGTCCGGGCGACGAGAAACGCCGCCAGGACGACCACGGCCAGGACTGCAACCAGCCCGAGCGGGACGCCTGGCCGCGGTCCCTCCCAGTCCGCCTCGAAGACGTCCTGGTAGTACTCCCCCACCTCCTGTCCCTCCAGGACGAGAACCACTTCCCTGTTTTTTCGTGCGGAGTTGTTGTTCCAGTTGAGGCTGCCAACCACGACGCGCTCGCCGTCGACGACGGCCCCCTTGGCGTGGATTTTCTCGAAGCGGCTGCCGGGCTCGGCGACACGAGCCGTCAGGGGCAGTCCCTCTGCGTCGGCACGGTCGTTCAGCCAGGCCACGAGGCGCTCGTTATCCTCCCGGACGTACCAGGCGCCACTCAGGAGGACGCGCACCTTGACACCCCTGCGAGCGGCCGCGAGCGTCTCGCGGACGAACGGCTGGGTTCGGCCGCCGAGCGTGACCTGTTCGATGACGAGGGACTCCCCGGCACCCCGGAGAACGGCGCGGATTTCGGCCTCGGCGTTGTCCGGGGCGAGGAGCAGGCGCGTCTCCTCAACCGGGACGCGGGCAGGGTCGAACTGCGAGGGGTACGAGTCGTTCGCCGGCTCGTCCTCGACGAAGGACTGTCCCTCGCGAACCTGTGCCCACGGACGGGCGTCGTGCCAGGTGGCGTCGGCACGGAACGTCTCCGTGAGGCCTTCGACAATCCGGGGCTGTGGGGTCACGACGCCCCAGCCACGGCTGCTGTTGCCGCCGACGCCTGCGGGTTTCCAGTTCTCGGTCGTCACGAGGGCGCGGTCGTCGACCACCGCGTATTTCGCGTGGTGGTACCGGTACCTGGCACGGCCTCCACCGAGGACGCGCACTCCCACGCCAGCCCGGGCGAGCCGGTCCAGGAGTCGGGCCTGCCGGGCGGTCGTCCCGCCGACCGGCCGCCCGTCGACGAGGACGCGGACGGTGACGCCCCGCCGAGCGGCCGCGACGAGCGCGTCGGCCACGCGCTCCGAGGTGAACGTATAGCCCGCCAGCAGGATCCGCCGGTCGGCCGACCGGAGGGCACCGACCGCCAGGTCGGGGGCGTCGGGGAGCACGAATGCCGTGACCTGCCCACCCTCGGCCGTGAGGACTCCCCTGTCCGTCGCGCCGAGCGGTCGCCACTGTCTATCTCCACCAGTGTCGCTGTCGTTGACGCGTTCGCCGACCCGAACGCGCAGGTTTCCCTCGGGCGCGTCGGCGTAGGTCAGCCCGTCGATGACTGACCCGCCGCGGTACAGTCGCACGTGCTCGCCCGCGTTGGCCAACTGGAGGTCCTCGGAGAGGGGATACACCTGGCGGTCGAGTAACTCGCGGGTCACCGTGGGGTGGGTCGAGAGCGTGACGCGCCCGCCCGCGGTGACGTTCGGGAGTGAGACGCGGGCCTCGTCGTCGCCGACTGCGAGTGACCCGAGGTCGGTCTCCGGCGGGACCGTGAGGACGACAAACTCCCCGGCGTCGTCGTCGGCGACCGGGTTCGGGTAGACGGCGACGACGCTCGCGTTCCCGGTTCCCGGTCCGGTCGTCGCGCCCGCGGCGCCGACGGCGGCGAACACGGCGACCAGCAGAACGAACAGGCTGGCGCGAGTGCGGTACACGACCGGGGGTGGGCCCGTCCGGGTACCTAAACCTACGGGCAGAGACAACCCTTTTCCCCGGGCGGAGAGAATGCCGGGGTATGACGGACGACACGGACGAAGACGAAACAGCAGAGGGACAGAACGGCGGCGAGGGCGACGACGGCGAGGAGAAGTCCTTCCGGGAGCGCGTCGAGGAAATCCGACAGCAGCGCGCCGAGGAGGGCGAGGGCGAGGAGAGCGAACGCGGTCCACCCGAGGGAATGATGGGTGGTGGCGGCCCCGGCGGCGGTATGGGGGGCAACCCCTTCGCACAGATGATGGGCGGCATGATGGGCGGTGGCGGTCCCGGCATGGGTGGCGGTCCCGGCGGCAGCCCCGGTGGCGGTGGCGGCGAGGCCGTCAACGAGGAACTGGTCCGCGAGGTCCGCAAACTCCGCGACGAGGTCCACGACATGCGGCGGACGATGGAGCGCATCGCAGAGGCCCTCGAAGACTAGACGGGCCGTCCCCTTCTTCTCGACTTGCCCGGTGAAAGGCATTTGTGGCTGGTGTGTAATGTCAGCAGTCACAACATGGACATCGAGGCAGCAGTCGTCCGTGAGGCGGGCGGCGACTTCGGGATCGAGACGGTCGAACTGGACCCGCCGCGAGCCGACGAGGTGCTGGTCGAGATAGACGCGGTCGGGGTGTGTCACACGGACCTCTCGGTGCGTGACGGACAGTACGCGACGCCGCTGCCGGCGGTGCTCGGCCACGAGGGTTCGGGGGTCGTCCGCGAGGTCGGCGCCGGCGTCACCCGCGTCGAACCGGGGGATTCGGTGGTGCTGTCGTTCGACTACGACGGGACGTGCCCATCGCGACCGAGCGCAGCGTCGTTCCCGTCCCCGACGAGGCCCCGCTGGAGCTGCTGGGGCCGCTTGGCTGTGGCGTCCAGACCGGCGCCGGCGCGGTCCTCAACGTCCTCGACCCGCGACCGGGGTCGTCGCTCGTCGTCTTCGGCGCGGGCGCGGTCGGCCTGAGCGCGCTGCTGGCGGCGACCCTCGCCGGGTGCAGCGAGACGGTGGTGGTCGAACCGCGGACGAACCGCCGCGAGACCGCCGCCGACCTGGGCGCGACCCACACCCTCGACCCCAGCAGGGTCGCCGCCGTCCCGGCAGCCATCGAGGAGTCCCTCGGCGGCGGTGCCCACTACGCCCTGGAAGCCTCCGGGGACCCGTCGGCGTTGTGCCAGGCCGTCGAGAGCGTCCGCACGGGCGGGACGTGTGGCGTCGTCGGGTCGCCCCCGCGGGGCACGGAGGTATCGCTGGCAGTGAGCACGCTGTTGCAGGGTCGGACCGTCCGTGGCATTGTCGAGGGTGACGCCCGAGGAGTTCGTCACCTTCTACGAGTTCGAGGACATTCAGCAGGCCGTCGCGGACGCCGAGGCGGGCGAGGCGGTCAAACCGGTTCTCCGGATGTGATGTGCCCGGAGTGGATCACTCCTCGTAGGCGAGGCTCATCAGCCACTGGGTGAAGGCGTCGCTGTGGGGGTCGACATCCTCGTCGCCAACGAACGGCGACAGGCGGTCGCCGGCCATCAGAAGCGAGAAGTCGAGATCGCGGGCCATCGGCGTGAGGTAGTAGGTGTTGTGACCCTGGTAGACGGCGTCCTCGCGTTCGATGAGGTCTTTCTCGACGAGCGAGTCGACGATGCGACTTCCCGTCCGCGAGGAGACGTCGAGTTCCTTCCAGAAGTCGCTCTGGTGGATGCCGCCGGTCTCCCGGACGAGCGCCAGCCCCCGGCGTTCGTCCTCGGAGAGGTCCTCTTCGGCCGCTGTCACGCTCATACACAAACAACGTCGGTTCTCCCGCTTAAACCTGGCCTTCGACGCGCTCGAAGGACGTCCGGCAGGGCGGGCCGTCCGCGAACTCGTAGACGCACTCGGCGCCCAGGCGAATCAGCGACGACGACCGGGTGCCGAAGCCGTCCCGGTGGACACAGACCCCGTACTCGTGGTCGGCGATGACGGCGGCGGCCCGGTCGAGCCACGCCACGCCACCCTCGCCGGGTTCGGGCTGGAGGGCCGCCCGGACGGCCTCGGCGTTGTCGGCCTGCTTCTGGGCAGCCTCAGCCCGGTGGTCCGGAATGGTGAACGCGCCGTCGGCGCCGGTGTTGACGACGACGTGGACGCCGGGCTCGAAGTGGCACAGGCGCCGGCCCCCGTCCCACTCGAGGAGGATGGCTGCGGCCTCGTCGGCGACGACGAGGTTGAACCCCTCGTAGGAGCGCGTATCGAGGTCGCGTTCGACGGAGCGGACGGCGTCCTCGGCGCTCTCGAAGCCCAGCGCGTCCCGGACGAGCAGGCCCCGCGAGCGGTCCCCGCCCAGCTCCCCGTCCGTCCAGCGGTTCGTGATGGCCACGAGGACGCCGTACTCGTTGTACCCGATCCAGGTCCCGCCGGCCTCGGAATCCAGCGGCGCGACGGCGCGGGTTTCCCAGTCCCTGACTGCGGGTGGTTCCGAGGGCCTGTCGAGCAGTTCGTCACGGTTGGCCGCGACCACGACCGGCGTGTCCGCGAAGACCTGCCACGCGAGGACGAGCGTGCACACGCCGTCCCGTACGGTGGCTCCCGGCATAAGCCGTCGGATTCTGTCGGGTCGGCCGCCGAAACGACTCGACGGCCGCGACCGGCGTGGACGGTCGTCCATCGAGAACGAGGCACGCCACGGGCGTCGACCACGCCGCGATACTGACCGACCTACCCTTCCAGTAACTCCCGCACGGCGGCACGGTCGACGGTTCCCGAGTGGGTCCGCGGGAGTTCGTCCGCGAAACGGATCGTCCGTGGAATCTCGTACCCGGCCAGGCGCTCGCGCGCGAATTCCTGGAGCCCGCCGGCCGTGACATCGCCCGACGCGACGACGACCGCACCGACCCGCTGACCCCACTCCTCGTCGGGCACGCCGACCACCGCCGCCTCGGCCACGCCCGGGTGCTCACAGAGGGCTGGCTCGACCGTCGAGGGATGGACGTTCTCGCCGCCGGTGACGATGGTGTCGTCGGCCCGCCCGAGTACCCAGAGCCGGCCGTCGGCGTCGCGGTAGCCGATGTCCCCGGTCCGGAGGCCGTACTCCCCGAACGCCGCGGCGGTCCGTTCCGGGTCGAGATAGCCCGGCGTGACCGTCGGCCCGTCCACGACGAGTTCGCCCGTCTCTCCCGGGTCGACGGGGCCCCCGTCCCCGAGGATGGTCACAGACGTCACGACGAGTGGCTGCCCGACAGAGGCCGGGTACTCGCGGGCGAGGGCGGGTGTCGCCGTCGCCACCTGCGAGGCCGCCTCCGTCAGCCCGTAGGTCGGGTAGACGGGCACGCCGGCGTCGAGTGCCCGTTCGACGAGGGCCGGGTCGGCCGGCGCGCCGCCGAGCAACACGGTCCCGAGCGAGTCCGGCGGGCGCCATCC
Organism: Halobacteriales archaeon SW_9_67_25; assembly: GCA_003022745.1. Taxonomy (GTDB): domain Archaea; phylum Halobacteriota; class Halobacteria; order Halobacteriales; family Haloarculaceae; genus SW-9-67-25. The sequence goes on along the minus strand of PXSU01000069.1, from coordinate 529 downwards.
CCCCGCGAGGAGGCGGTGGAGTTGCGTCGGCACGAGCGAGACGCCGGTCGCTGCCCGGTCGGCCATCGCGTCGGCCGTCCGGCCCGCCTCGAAGCCACCCTGGACGAGCAGTGTCGTCCCGTACAGCGGACACCTGACGAGGGGCGCGAGCCCGCCCATGTGGTAGACCGGTAGGCAGTCCAGCCAGCGGTCGCCCGGCGCGACACCGAGGCGGAACGCGGCAGCGCTCGCGCTGGAGACCAGGTTCCCCAGTGTCAGGCGCACGCACTTGGGCTCGCCGGTCGTTCCCGAAGTAAACAACAACAGGGCGGTCTCGTCACGCTCCCAGCGTGCCGGGTCGACCGCCGCGCCTGCGCCGTCCGTGCCGTCGACCGTCGGCAGTCGCTCGACGTCCGCGGCGACCGGTGTGTCCAGCGAGACGACCGGACATCCCGCCGCCTCGCGCCCGGCGGACTCCGTGTCGCGCTCACAGACCAGCAGGTCCGGGTCGACGCGCTCGATTCGCTCCCGGAGCTGGGGTTTCGCGAGG